>DATADI010000270.1:0-11353 GCA_036258615.1 Thermomonospora sp.
CCCACGTTGGCCGGGAGCCGCCGTGGGGCTCTGACCTAGTCACAGGGCGACCTGGGTGCCACGGCGCCCCGCTGGCCCCCAGGGTCAGGCCCGGCCCCAGCACCGAGGCACCATGCCGACACGGGCGGTGGGCCCTTGGGGCGCTGGTTTGTCGGGGCTGGGGGTGCCTGGGGCGGGGCGGTCGCGGTGTGGGTGAGGCCGCCCCGGCCGGGTGGGGCTAGCGGAGGTCGCCGTTGGTCATGCCTGGGGGAACGGGGGGTTGGGCCACCAGGCCCAGTTCGGTGCTGCTGGCGAGGAGGGGGTGGCGGGGGACGACGCGGACGCTGTAGCCGAAGGGGCCGGTGCGGTCGAGGGGGATCTCACCGGTGTAGCGGACGCGGCCGTCCTCGGCGCCGTCGCCGGTCAGTTCCAGGTAGGAGGGGGTGATGATGGAGTCGGCCTCGTCGACGCGGCCATAGACGGCCTCGACGGCGACGTCGTGGGGTTCCAGGACGCCCAGGTTGACCACGGCGCGGACGGCGAGGCGCTCGCCGACGTGGGGGCTCTCCTCACCGGTGGACTCGACGTGGTCGACGGCGACGCCGGGCCATGCCTTGAGGACGCGTTCCTTCCAGGCGGCCAGTTCGCGGGCCCCGGCGTAGGAGGCGGCGGACATGGCGCGGGCGGCGGCGCCGGCGGGGGCGTACAGGTCGCGGACGTAGTCGCGGAGCATCCGGGTGGCCAGCACCTTGGGGCCGAGGGTGGCCAGGGTGTGCTTGACCATCTCCAGCCAGCGGCGGGGCAGCCCGGAGCCGTCCCGGTCGTAGAAGGAGACGGCGACGTGGTCCTCGATCAGCTCGTAGAGGGCGGCGGCCTCCAGGGTGTCGCGGCGGTCGGGGTCGGACAGGCCGTCGGCGGACGGGATGGCCCACCCGTTCTGGCCGTCGAACCACTCGTCCCACCAGCCGTCGCGGATGGACAGGTTGAGCCCGCCGTTGAGGGCGGCCTTCATGCCCGAGGTGCCGCACGCCTCCAGGGGGCGCAGCGGGTTGTTCATCCAGACGTCGCAGCCCTGCACCAGCATCCGGCCGAGGGCCATGTCGTAGTCGGGCAGGAAGACGATGCGGTGCCGGACGTCCTCGCCGTCGGCGAACCGGACGATGTCCTGGATCAGCCGCTTGCCGCCCTCGTCGGCCGGGTGGGCCTTGCCGGCGATGAGGATCTGCACCGGCCGGTCGGGGTCGAGCAGCAGGGCGCGCAGCCGGTCGGGGTCGCGCATCATCAGGGTCAGCCGCTTGTAGGACGGCACCCGCCGGGCGAACCCGATGGTGAGGACGTCGGGGTCGAGGGCGTCGTCGATCCACGACATCTCCGCCTCGGAGGCCCCGCGCTGCCGCCACGACTCGCGGAGCCGGCGGCGGGCGTCGAGGACCAGCCGTTCGCGCAGCACCCGCCGTACCGACCAGATCTGGCCGCCGGGGACGCCCTGGACACCCTCCCAGCCGCGGCCCTCCATGATCGAGGGCACCTCGCGGGCGGCCAGGTCCATGACCTCGCGGGCCACCCAGGTCTCGGCGTGCACCCCGTTGGTGATGGAGCCGATGGGGACCTCGCCGGTGTCGAAGCCGCCCCACAGGCCGCCGAACATCTCGCGGCTGACCGCGCCGTGCAGCCGGGACACGCCGTTGACCCGCTGGGCCAGCCGCATGCCCATGACGGCCATGTTGAAGACGGTGCGGTCGCCGTCCTCGTAGGTCTCCTCACCGAGGGCGAGGACCCGTTCGACGGGCACCCCGGCGATGGCGGCCGAGCCGCCGAAGTACTTGTGGATCAGCTCGCGGGGGAACCGGTCGATGCCCGCCGGGACGGGCGTGTGGGTGGTGAACACGGTGCCCGCGCGCACCGCCTCCAGCGCCTCGTCGAACGACAGGCCGTGCTCGTCGACCAGTTCGCGGATGCGCTCCAGGCCCAGGAACCCGGCGTGGCCCTCGTTGGTGTGGAAGACCTCGGGGGCGGGGTGCCCGGTGATGCGCGAGTAGGCGCGGATGGCGCGGACGCCGCCGATGCCCAGCAGCATCTCCTGGAGCAGCCGGTGGTCGGTGCCGCCGCCGTAGAGCCGGTCGGTGACGTCGCGGGCGGCCTGGTCGTTGTCCTCGACGTCGGAGTCGAGCAGCAGCAGCGGCACCCGGCCGACGCGGGCCAGCCAGACCTGGGCGGCCAGGGCGCGTCCCTCGGGCAGGTCGATGCCGATGCGCACCGGCTCGCCGCCGGCCTCGCGCAGCAGCGTGAGGGGCAGCCCGTTGGGGTCGATCGCCGGATAGTGCTCCAGCTGCCAGCCGTCGGGCGACAGGGACTGGGAGAAGTAGCCGTGCCGGTACAACAGCCCCACGCCGATGATGGGGACGCCCAGGTCGCTGGCGGTCTTGAGGTGGTCGCCGGCCAGGATGCCCAGGCCCCCGGAGTACTGGGGCAGCGCGGCGGTGATGCCGTACTCGGGCGAGAAGTAGGCGATGGCCCCGGGCCCGCCGTCCGTCCCGAGGGACTGGTACCAGCGGGGCGCGGTCAGGTAGTCGCGCAGGTCCTCGGTGGCGGCCTCCAGCCGCCGCAGGAACCGGCGGTCCTCGGCGAGCGCGGCGAGCCGGTCGGGCGCGACCTCGCCGAGCAGCCGGACGGGGTCGTGGCGGACGGCCTCCCAGAGCCCGGGATCCACCGAACGGAACAGGTCCAGCGTCTCGTGGTGCCACGACCAGCGCAGGTTGAGGACCAGTTCCTCCAGGCCCCGCAGCGGCTCCGGCAGGACGGTGCGAACGGTGAGTCGTCGGATTGCCTTCACGTGTAGTCACGGTATGCGCTGTCCGCCACAGCTGGCGACCCCCGCCCCCCGACCTCACCGGCGGGGTTACTGAACACTGCCGTCGTAGATCGTTCACCGGCGGTCCGCCCCACGTGTGAGGGGATTCGGGCGGAAGGCCCGGCCGGCGGGGGCGGCGGGGCTTGTCCGGGGGCATACCGCGAGGTGGCCCCGCGTGTCGCGGACCTGGGCGACACGAGCGCAAGTCGTTGCCGAAAGTTAACGGAACCGGCGGCGCGCTCCGGCCCCGTACGCGGGCATGTCCTCTCTGGGTGACCTCGGCAAGGGTGATTGTTCCGTTTTGGACGCAAAGAACCGGTAAGGGGTGAGGCATGCGGGTCGACCAGAAGACACCAAGGGATCAGAACTTGCCCAAAAACCGCCCGATCTCGGGGGGTGCGTCGGTAGCGTCTGGGACTGTGATAGGGCGCATCCCCATCCTTGACGTCCAGCCCGTGGTCTCCTGCGGCCGGTGGCCCGCCAAGGCGGTGGTCGGGGAGACGTTCGAGGTCAGCGCCACGGTGTTCCGTGAGGGCCACGAGAAGCTCGGGGCCGGTGTGGTGCTGCGCGATCCCCTGGGGTCCACGGCCCCGCCCCTGCCGATGCGCGAGACCGACCCGGGCACCGACCGGCTCGCCGCCCGGGTCACCCCGACCGAGCCGGGCACCTGGCACTACCGGATCGAGGCGTGGGGCGATCCGATCGCCCACTGGGCGCACGACGCGCAGATCAAGATCCCGCGCGGCCAGGACGTGGAGCTGATGTTCACCGAGGGGGCGAAGCTGTTCGCGCGGGCGGCCGACGGCCTGCCCTCGCACGAGCGGCCCCCGGTGTCCCGGCTGGCCCGCGACCTGGCCGACCCGACGATCCCGCGCGCCGACCGCCTGGCGGCGGCGCTGTCCCCCGACGTGTCCGAGCTGCTGTCCCGCTACCCGCTGCGCGAGCTGGTGACGACCACCGAGTGGTTCCCGCTGGTGGTGCACCGCGAGCGCGCCCTGTACGGCTCCTGGTACGAGTTCTTTCCGCGGTCCGAGGGGGCCTCGTTCGATCCGATGGGGCGTCGTGGGCCGATGTCGGGAACGTTCCGGACGGCCATGAAGCGGCTGCCCGCCATCGCGGACATGGGCTTCGACGTGGTGTACCTGCCGCCGATCCACCCCATCGGCCGCACCTTCCGCAAGGGCCCCAACAACACCCTCAACGCCGGCCCGTACGATCCCGGCTCGCCGTGGGCGATCGGGTCGCCGGACGGCGGGCACGACGCCGTCCACCCCGACCTGGGCGACATCGGCGACTTCGACGCGTTCGTGCAGCGCGCGGGCGAGCTGGGCCTGGAGGTCGCGCTGGACCTGGCGTTGCAGTGCTCCCCCGACCACCCCTGGGTCACCGAGCACCCCGAGTGGTTCACCCACCGCGCCGACGGCACCATCGCGTACGCGGAGAACCCGCCGAAGAAGTACCAGGACATCTACCCGCTGAACTTCGACAACGACCCCGAGGGCATCTACCAGGAGATCAACCGGGTCGTCCGGTACTGGATGGCCCACGGGGTGCGGATCTTCCGGGTCGACAACCCGCACACCAAGCCGGTGCCGTTCTGGGAACGGCTGCTGGCCGACATCGCCCGCACCGACCCCGACGTGCTGTTCCTGGCCGAGGCCTTCACCCGCCCCGCCATGATGCACACCCTCGCCAAGATCGGCTTCCACCAGTCGTACACGTACTTCACCTGGAAGAACTCCCGTCCCGAGCTGGAGGAGTACTTCACCGAGCTGGCCGGGGACGCGGCGACGTACATGCGGCCCAACGTGTTCGTCAACACCCCGGACATCCTCAACGAGTACCTGGTGCACGGCGGTCGCCCGGCGTTCGAGATCCGCGCGATCCTGGCCGCGACGCTGTCCCCCACCTGGGGCGTGTACTCGGGGTACGAGCTGGTCGAGAACACCCCCGTCCGGCCGGGCAGCGAGGAGTACCGCGACTCCGAGAAGTACCAGTTCCGGCCGCGCGACTGGGAGGCGGCCGAGCGGGAGGGCCGCAGCATCGCCCCGCTGATCACCCGGCTGAACGCGTTCCGGCGCGAGCATCCCGCCCTGCACCGGCTGCGCGACCTGCGGTTCCACGACGTGGACCAGCCGGAGCTGATCTGTTACTCCAAGCGCCTCGAGGACGACGTGGTGCTGGTCGTGGTCAACCTGAACCCGCACCACGTCCGCGAGGCCACCGTCCATCTCGACATGCCCGCCCTCGGCCTGGAGTGGTCCGACCAGTTCGCGGTGACCGACGAACTGTCGGGCGAGACCTACGAGTGGCGGCAGTCGAACTACGTGCGTCTCGACCCGCACACCCAGCCGGCCCACATCTTCACGCTCCGGAGCAGTAAGAGTTGACGGACACCCCACCCGCCGGCGTGATGCCGGAGGAGCGCAGCACCCTGGACGAGCAGTTCCAGGGCGACGACACGCAGGCCGCCGAGCGGTTCGGCGACATGCCGGCCGACGCGGTCGAGCTGACCGGGGAGCCGATCCCCGACACCTTCACCCACGAGAAGCCGCGCGACCCGTACTGGTACAAGCACGCGGTGTTCTACGAGGTGCTGATCCGGGGGTTCAGCGACTCCAACGACGACGGCACCGGCGACCTGCGCGGCCTGATCCAGCGGCTGGACTATCTGCAGTGGCTGGGCATCGACTGCCTGTGGCTGCTGCCGATCTACCAGTCCCCGCTGCGGGACGGCGGCTACGACATCAGCGACTACACGCGGATCCTGACCGAGTTCGGCGACCTGGGCGACTTCGTGGCGCTGATCGACGAGGCCCACGCCCGGGGCATCCGGGTGATCGCCGACCTGGTCATGAACCACACCAGCGACCAGCATCCGTGGTTCCAGGCGTCCCGGTCGGACCCGGACGGGCCGTTCGGGGACTTCTACATGTGGTCCGACACCGACGACAAGTACCCCGACGCCCGGATCATCTTCGTCGACACCGAGGCGTCCAACTGGACGTACGACCCGGTGCGCGGCCAGTACTACTGGCACCGGTTCTTCTCCCACCAGCCGGACCTCAACTACGACAACCCGGCGGTGCAGGAGGCGATGCTGGAGGTCCTGCGGTTCTGGCTGGACCTGGGCATCGACGGGTTCCGGCTCGACGCGGTGCCGTACCTGTACGCGCGGGAGGGCACCAACTGCGAGAACCTGCCCGAGACGCACGCGTACCTCAAGCGGGTCCGCGCCGAGGTGGACCGGCTGTACCCCGACCGGGTGCTGCTGGCGGAGGCCAACCAGTGGCCCGCCGACGTGGTGGAGTACTTCGGCGACCCGGCGACCGGCGGCGACGAGTGCCACATGGCGTTCCACTTCCCGGTGATGCCGCGGATCTTCATGGCGGTGCGGCGGGAGCAGCGCTACCCCATCTCCGAGATCATGGCGCAGACCCCGAAGATCCCCGAGAACTGCCAGTGGGGCATCTTCCTGCGCAACCACGACGAGCTGACCCTGGAGATGGTCACCGACGAGGAACGCGACTACATGTACGCGGAGTACGCCAAGGACCCGCGGATGAAGGCCAACATCGGCATCCGCCGCCGGCTGGCCCCGCTCCTCGACAACGACCGCAACCAGCTGGAGCTGTTCACCGCCCTGCTGCTGTCGCTGCCCGGCTCACCGGTCATCTACTACGGCGACGAGATCGGCATGGGCGACAACATCTGGCTCGGCGACCGCGACGGCGTCCGGACCCCGATGCAGTGGACGCCGGACCGCAACGCGGGCTTCTCCAAGTGCGACCCGGCCCGGCTGTACCTGCCGCTGATCATGGACCCGATCTACGGGTACCAGGCGGTCAACGTGGAGGCCCAGCAGAACAACCCCGGGTCGCTGCTGCACTGGACCCGCAAGATGATCGAGATCCGCAAGCGGCACCCGGTGTTCGGGCTGGGCACGTACGTGGAGCTGCCCGCCTCCAACCCCAGCGTGCTGGCGTTCGTGCGCGAGTACGGCGACGACCGGGTGCTGTGCGTCAACAACCTGTCGCGCTTCCCGCAGCCCGTCGAGCTGGACCTGCGGCGGTTCGAGGGGTCCACGCCGGTGGAGTGCATGGGCGGGGTGCAGTTCCCGGCGGTCGGCGAGCTGCCGTACCTGCTGACGCTGCCGGGGCACGGCTTCTACTGGTTCGTCCTGCCGCCGCCTCCGCCGGAGCGGACGCGGGGGGACCGGGTCCAGGAGCGGCCGGTCCTGCCCGCCGAGACAGAGGAAGGGATGAGGTGATCTGTGCCGCCGCCCGACCGCACCATCGAAGAGGCCCTGATCGGCTGGCTCCCCCGCCAGCGCTGGTTCGCGGGGAAGGGCAGGGAGATCACCGGCGTCGAGATCGTCGCCGGAACCGACCTGACGGCGCCGTCGGGGGGCGGCCCGTTGCTGCGGCACACGCTGGTGCGGGTGCGGCAGGGCGACGCGACCGACCTGTACCAGGTGCTGCTGGGGTCCCGGCGCTCGCTGCCGGACCGGCTGCGGTACGCCGAGATCGTGGAGGTGGAGGGGCGGCACGTGTACGACGCCGCCCACGACCCGGAGCTGACCCACGTGCTGCTGTCGCACCTGGCGACGGAGTCGGTCGTGGGGCCGCTGGAGTTCCACCGCGTGCCCGGGGCCGAGATCGAGACCGAGCTGACGTCCCTGGCGGGGACGGCCGAGCAGACCAACACCTCGCTGGTGTTCGGCGAGTCCTACATCTACAAGCTGTTCCGCCGCCTCACCCCGGGGCTGAACCCCGACGTGGAGGTGAACCTGGCGCTGACCGAGGCGGGCTGCGCGCACATCCCCCGGCTGTACGGCTGGGCGGAGACGCGGCTGCCCGGGGGGCCGCCGGACCAGCGGGCCACGGTGGGGATGCTGTCGGAGTACCTGCGGACGGCCTCCGACGGCTGGCAACTCGCCACGACCAGCGTCCGCGACCTGTACGGCAGCGCGGAGCTGCACCCCGAGGAGGCCGGGGGGGACTTCTCCGCCGAGGCCGAACGGCTCGGGACGGCGACCGCCACGGTGCACCGCGACCTGGCCGAGGCGTTCGGGGTCCGGGAGGCGTCGCCGGAGCTGCTGCGGGACACCGCGGCCCGGATGCACGAGCAACTGGAGTCGGCGTGCGCGGACGTCCCGGAGCTGGCCCCGTACGCCGACGCGATCCGGGCGGCGTACGCCGAGCTGGCCGGGGTCGGGCGGCCGATCCGGGTGCAGCGCGTCCACGGCGACTACCACCTCGGCCAGGTGATGCGCACCGACCGGGGCTGGGTGCTGCTGGACTTCGAGGGCGAGCCGGCCCGCACGCTCGCCGAGCGGCAGGCTCCCGCGCACCCCCTGCGGGACGTGGCGGGGATGCTGCGCTCGTTCGAGTACGCCGCGCGGTTCCTGCTGGCCGGGCACAAGGAGCTGGCGCCGGGCCAGACCCGGCTGCTGGAGGAGCGGGCCCGGGAGTGGGCCGACCGCAACCGGAACGCGTTCTGCCGGGGATACGCCGAGGGAGGTGGGCCCGACCCGGGGGCGCACGCGGTGCTGCTGCGCGCGTTCGAGCTCGACAAGGCGGTCTACGAGGTCCGGTACGAGGCCCGTAACCGGCCGTCGTGGCTCCACGTGCCCCTGGGATCCCTGCCGCATCTGACGTCCTGATCATCGACCCCGCATTGAAACCCCCTTTGCAGTGATTTGCCCTTGCCCGGCGGAACTCCGCCGGGTGCGAAGTCGGCCTGCGTCACCTGAGGGAGTGTTCGGTGCGAATCCTGAAAACAACATGGGGCCACCCGTCATCTAACGGGACAAGACGCCGACAAGGTACGGGGAATCCCATGCACTCCCATAATCCCATGGTGGGCGCCGCGCTCGGTCACCGCCACCGGCTGGAACTGACCGGCCGCAGGATGCAGTGGCCCACCGTGACCGCCGTGATCCCGACCCTCAACGAGGCCGACAACCTGCGCTGGCTGATGCCCAGGCTGACCGCGGTCGACGAGATCGTGATCGTGGACGGGGAGTCCACCGACGGCACGGTGGAGGTCGCGCTGGCCATCCGGCCGGACGCGAAGATCATCGTGGAACCGCCGCGCGGCAAGGGCGCCGCGATGCGCACCGGAATGGCCGCGGCGACCTCCGAACTGATCATCATGCTGGACGCCGACGGCAGCATGGACCCGGCGGAATTCGACGCGTTCCTGGCCCTTTTGTGCCGGGGATACGACTTCGTCAAGGGCACCCGGTACGGCTGCGGCGGCGGTTCGGACGACCTGACCGGGCTGCGCAGTCTCGGCAACCGGCTGCTCACCCGGACCGCCAATCTGCTGTACGGCCAGAACTGGTCGGACCTGTGTTATGGGTTCGTGGCGATGCGGCGCAGCGCGGTGGAGCGGTTGTGCCTGCGGTCCACCGGTTTCGAGATCGAGACCGAGATGTGCGTCAACGCGGTCCGCGCGGGGCTGCGGATCGCCGAGGTGCCCAGCCACGAGACCGAACGCCGGTACGGGGAGTCGAACCTCAACACGTTCCGGGACGGCTGGCGGGTGCTGCGGACCATGGTCCGGCTCCGGTTCCAGGGCCGTCTGGAGCGTTCCGGCGACAACGGCGCGCCGGAGCCGCTGCCCGTGCTGAGCACCCTGGACTGAGGACGGCCACCGTGAAGATCAGCGTGGTCCGCCCCGCCGAGCTCGGCCCGGCCGAGATCGCCCGGTGGCGGACGCTCCAGCAGTCCGATCCCGAGCTGGGCAACCCGTTCCTGGCGCCGGAGTTCGCCCTCGGGGTGGGCCGGTTCCGGCCGGGCGCCCGGGTCGCGGTGGTGGAGGACGGCGGCGGGACGGCGGCGTTCTTCCCGTTCGAGCACGGCCGGGCCGGGGTGGGGCATCCGATCGGCTCCGGGCTGACCGACCTGCAGGGCCTCGTGGCCCCGCCCGGCCTGCGGCTGGACGCCCGGGATCTGCTGCGCGCCTGCGACCTCGGGGTGTGGGACTTCGACCACCTGCTGGCCCACCAGCCGACGTTCGCGCCGTACCACCGGGTGCGGCGGGTGGAGCCGGTGATGGACCTCAGCGGCGGCTTCGAGGCGTTCGCGGAGGAGATGCGGCGGGCGGCGCCGAAGACCTACAAGACGATCCGGTACAAGGAGCGGCGGCTCGGCCGTGAGGCGGGCGAGGTCCGGTACGTCTTCGACTGCCGTGACGAGGCCGAACTCGACCGGCTGATGGCCTGGAAGTCCGCCCAGTACACCCGGACCGGCCGGGTCGACCGGTTCGCCCGGCCGTGGATCGTGGCGCTGGTGCGGCACTTCCACCGGACCGGGTTCGGGGTGCTGAGCGTCCTGTACGCGGGCGACCGGCCGGTGTCGGCGCACTTCGGGCTGCGGTGCGGGTCGGTGATGGCGGGCTGGTTCCCCGCCTACGACCCGGCGTTCGCCCGCCACTCCCCCGGCATGATCGGCCATCTGCGGCTGGCCCGGGGCTGTGCCGAGGCCGGGATCACCGAGATCGCGATGGGCCGGGGCGGCAAGGAGTTCAAGGAGGGGCTCAAGGGCCGCGAGATCCCCATCGCCGAGGGCCGGGTCGCCCGGCCGCTGTCGCGGCACGCGCCCGGCGTCGCCCTGCACTGGGCCCGCGCCGTGCCGCTGGGCCGGGCGCGGGACGCCGTGCTGGGCAACCGGAACCTGTACGACCGCGCGGACCGGGCCCTGCGGGCCTACGCCCGGCTGCGCTCGGGCCACCTGGGGCGGAAGTGAACATCTCGGTCGTCATCTGCGCCTACACCGAACGGCGGTGGGACGACGTGCACGCGGCGGTGGCGTCGGTGCGCGCCCAGAAGCACCAGCCGTACGAGGTCGTCCTCGTCGTCGACCACAACCCGGGGCTGCGCGCCCGGCTGGCCGCGGCGCTGCCGGACGCGGTGGTGGTGGACAACGCCGAGGAGCGGGGGCTGTCCGGCGGCAAGAACACCGGCGTCCGGGTGGCGCGCGGCGACGTGGTCGCGTTCCTGGACGACGACGCGGTGGCCGCGCCGGGCTGGCTGGACGCGTTCGCCGGGCACTACGACGACCCGGCGGTGGCCGGGGTCGGAGGCCGCACGCTGGCGCTGTGGCCGGGCTCGCCGTCGTCGGCGGAGCTGCGCGCGGGGCATCCGCTGCCCGGCGACCCCGTGGAGGCCGGGCGGCGGCCGGGCTGGTTCCCCGAGGAGTTCGACTGGACGGTCGGCTGCACGTACCGGGGGATGACGCCGGGCCCGATCCGCAACCTGATGGGCGGGAACGCCTCGTTCCGGCGGGAGGCGTTCGCGGTGGCCGGGGGGTTCGCCGCGGGCATCGGCCGGAGCTTCCACCGGCGTCCGCTGGGGTGCGAGGAGACCGAGTTCTGCATCCGGCTGCGGCAGGCCGCGCCGGGCCTGGAGCTGGTCTACGACGACACGGCGGTGATCTGGCACCGGGTCCCGCCCGAGCGGGCGCGCTTCGCGTACTTCCGGGAGCGCTGTTACGCCGAGGGCCTGTCGAAGGCGCT
>DATADI010000271.1:0-1579 GCA_036258615.1 Thermomonospora sp.
TGGGTTGGGGTTGGTCGGGGTCGGTTTGGCCGGGCGGGGGGACTGGGGCGCTGCCGTGGGGTGCTTGGTGCTCGCGGCGCTGGTCGTCGGTGGGGTGGGGGTACTGGAGCGTGGTGTCGAGCGGCCTCTGCTGCGGTGGCGTGTGGTGGGGCGTCGGCCGCTGGTGCGTTCCGCGGTGTGTGCTGCCGCGCTCAATGGGCCGTACTGGGGGTTGCTGTTCCTGCTGACGTTCCAGTTGCAGGGGCAGCCGGGCTGGTCGGCGTGGCGTACGGCGGTGGCTCTGCTGCCCGCGGCGCTGCCGCTGGCGTTGACGGCGGGGTACTCGGGGCTGGTGGGGCGGTTCGGTGCGGGGCGGCTGATCCTGGTGGGCGCGTTCCCGCCCCTCGCGGGATATGTGCTGTACCTGTCGAGTGGTCCCGATCCGTCATATGTGCGGCATGTCCTGCCGACGCTGCTGTTGATCGGGGCGGGGTTCGTGCTCCAGTTCACCGCCCTGCACGTCCAGGCGATGTCCGGTGTCCCCGAGGAGGACCGGGCGATGACCGGTGCGGCCTACCAGACGGCCGTGCAGCTGGGCGGGGCGGTCACGCTGGCGGCCATGGTCGCGCTGCTTCCGGCGGGTGGCCCCTCCGATGGCGCACCGGGGACCGGGGCAGCGCTTTTGTTCATCACTGCCGTATCCGCCGTCGGTCTGCTGGCTGCGGCGTCCGGTAACCATCGAAAGGACGGGCATGGACGTCTCACCTGAGCCGATCCGCCTCGCAGTGATCGTGGGCAGCGCCCGGCGGGAACGCCTGGCCCCGCAGGTGGCCGGGTGGTTCACCGGTCAGCTGGCGCAGCGTGCCGACATGGCCGCCGACGTCATCGACCTGCTCGACACCCCGCTCCCCGCCTCCCTGGATCCGGACGCGCCCGAGGTCGCCGCGTACCGGCCGCGGATCGCCGCCGCCGACGCCTACGTCATGGTGGTGCCCGAGTACAACCACAGCTTCCCCGGCGTGCTCAAGACGGCCATCGACTCCTGCACCACCGAGTGGCGGGCCAAGCCGGTCGGGTTCGTGTCGTACGGGCTGAGCCGGTCGGGAGGGCTGCGGGCGGTGGAGCAGCTGCGTCAGGTGATGGCCGAGCTGCACGCGGTCGGCGTCCGCGACACGGTGTGCTTCCCCGGTGTCCTCGACCAGTTCGACGCCGACGGCAGTTTCCCCCGGGACGCGGAGGGCGCCGCCACGGCCGTCAAGGTGATGCTCGACCAGCTCGCCTGGTGGGCCCTGGCCCTGCGCGAGGCCAAGGCCCGCCGCCCGTACACGCCCTGAGAGGTCAGGCGCACGACCGCGGCGGGACCAGCAGCCTCCCGGTATGCACGCCGCGAGCCAGGTCGCGCAGGGTGAGGCCGGGCTGGGCGAGCAGCCGGGCCCCGGCGGCCCGCAGTGCCAGCGGCAGGCCCGCGCACGCGCGTGCGACCTCCCGGGCGGCGGCGACGTCGCCGTCCACGCGGCCCTCGCCGAGCACCGCGCGGAGCATCGCCACGGACTCCTCCGGCGACAGGCCGCCCAGCCGGTGCCGCCGGGCGCCCCGCAGC
>DATADI010000272.1:0-2737 GCA_036258615.1 Thermomonospora sp.
GGCCAGGTCGTCCGGCGGGGCGACGTGGCGGAGCCGCTCGTACGCCTCGACCCAGCGCGCCACCTCCGCCTCCGGCAGCCCGCACGCCGCCGCGAAGTAGCCGACGCGGACGCGTTCGCGGTCGCTGGTGGTGCGCCAGCGGTCCTTCTGGAGCATCGCGCTGATGGTGGCGTCGGGCAGGGTGCCCCACGAACGCTTCTCCAGCTCCGACTGCCGCGGCGAACCCGCCCAGTCCCGCAGCTGCGCCAGCAGCCGGTAGAAGTCCCGGATGTCCCGGGCGGTCGCCGGGTCGGGGAGCCTGCGGTCACCGGTGAACGTCGGCGCCGTCCACGGCTCGAACGCCGGAGGGTGCCGCGAGGTCAGCCGCCGCCACGGGACCTTCGCCCGGTACGTCTCGACGATCCTCGCGGGCTTGCCGTTCCGGTTGCGTTCGAAGGCCGCGCGCAGCTCCTCGCCGCGTTCCTCCCACAGGGCCTGCTCGGTGGTGGCCCACCGGTCGTGCGCCGCCGCCACGTCGCCGCCGTCCGCGCCCGCCGCGGCCAGGCACGCGCTGACGACCTCCCAGGACATCAGCTCACCGGCCCCGTCCAGCAGGGCGCGGACCGTCTCCTCCAGCAGCCCGGTGCGCTTGGCCAGGATGGCGGGCTCGGACCCGCCGAGCCGGACGGCGAGATCCCGGGTGAAGTCCGCCTTCCGGTCGAGATAGGAGTTCAAACGCCCGCTCCGTCCGTCTCCGCATCCCTCCGTACAGGCGGCCACCCTGTGGCGGCCTTCCATGATGGAGTGCGGCGCGGCGGATCCGCGGCGAGTTGTCCGGATGTTCGTGTTCCGGTCCCCGTTCGTACGCCCGGCGGCCCCGTCCAGGCCGCTTCTGGGAGGCCGCCGGGCTTCCTGGAAGCAACCAGGAAGCCGCCGGACGCACCAGGACACCCGCGGATCGATCACCGGACCTGGTGTTCCGTCACGCTGAGAGGCATGAGCCGAGGACGCAGCCACCGCTCCGTTTCGTACGCCGACCTGGCGCTCGACCGATTCCGGAACTGGCCGCTGAAGCCCTGTCGCGCCGACTGCCAGCCCGGCCGCGCCCTGGCCCTGTGCGGCCTGCAGATCGTCCACTTCCACCAGGAGGACCTGGCCGAGGTCTTCCTCACCCGGGAGATCATCTGCCGGATCACCCCCACCCTCACCACCTCCGGCCGCGTCGACGTCACCCAGGACACCGGCTGGGTGCAGGTGCACCTGGACGTCGACGGGGACCTGTTCCTGCTCCAGTCGCTCGTCAGCCTGGCCATCCAGGCCAACGATCCCGACCGCCTCCTGCACCGCCCCCTCATCGCCGACTGCCCGCACGCCGTCCCGAGGATCCGGCGGCGCACCAAGCCGGACCTCATCGTCCACGGCCCGTCCCGGCGCGCCCGCGCGGCCGACCGCCGCTAAGGGCACCGCCCGCCGCCGGGGGCGGCGGGCGGTGGCGTGGGTCAGGCGGTCTGGGCCTGCTCGTACAGGGCCCTGGCGTCGGCGCCGAAGTACGGGCCGTACATGTTGCCGTTCAGGAACGGCAGGTTGAGCTTGTAGCTGTTGACGGAGGTGATCGCCCCGGTGCCGGTGGCCTCGTCGAAGCCCGACAGCCAGGGGCCGCCACTGGAGCCGCCGGTCATGGTGCAGGCCATGCCGAGCGTCCCGAGCAGGAAGCTGCTGGTGGTGGTGCCGCTGCAGTAGGTGAGCTTGGTCCCGTCGTAGGGCGCGGCGGCGGGGTAGCCGAAGGAGTACATGGCCTGCCGCTTCGGCTGGTCGAAGGCGATGGCCCGGCCGCCGACCACGTCGGTGAGCTGCCTGCCGTCCAGCGGGTTGAGCACGGCGGCGCCGATGTCGTACTGGATGGCCTCGTCGGCGCTCCACTGGGCGGTGGCCAGCGTCTTGCGGGCGGTCCACTTGCCGTACGGGGCGTTGCCGTTGTGGTACCCGGGGACGAAGATCCAGTCGGTGTGCCAGGAGCCCTCCAGCTTGACGCAGTGCCCGGCGGTGATGACCGTGCTCCGGTTCTGGCTCACCACGGCGCTGCCCGAGCAGGACGCGGCCCGGCCCTTGTGGGTGAAGAACACCCGGCCGGTGGTCTTCACGACCTCGCCGCCCCGCGTCCAGGCCGACCCCCGGTCGGGGAACGCCTCCGGGGCGACCGCACCGCGCCGGGGCACCGCACCGGGGCTGAGGAGCCGTTCCATGGGCACCGCCGAACGCATCCGGGCCCTGGTCCACAGGGTGTCCAGGCGTTCCTGCGCCGCCGGGGTGGCGGCCAGCACCCGCGCGTGCGGTCGGGGGACGGGGGAGGCGGACACGGAGGCGGACACGGCGGAGGCGGGGACCACGACGGTGGCCGCCAGCGTCGCCGTGCCCAGGGCGGACAGGACGAGCCCGCGAAGTGGCGCTTGCATGGACACCAACTTTCGGCGAGGGGAACGGGGAGCCCACAAGCTACTGATCGTCCGGTTCGCCGTCTATGTGAACGGTGCCAAAAGGAGACCCGGCATGCGGCGCGAACGCGCAGCCGGGACATACGAGAACGGCGACGAATCCCCGAGGGAGTCGTCGCCGTGCCAAGCGGGTGCGCCGTCAGGGACTTGAACCCCGAACCCGCGGATTAAGAGTCCGCTGCTCTGCCAATTGAGCTAACGGCGCCTGTCGTGTGCGGGCCCTTGGCCCCTCGCGACGTCAGGAACTTTATCAGCACCCGGCGGGG
>DATADI010000273.1:0-18515 GCA_036258615.1 Thermomonospora sp.
CCCGGTCCCCGCTCGGACCGGGCCGAAGCCTTGGCACCGCGGCGGCCACCCCCGCCGCGGTGCGTCTGTGGGGGTTCCCCTAGGAGGTCAGGTGGCCGTGGCGGAGCGCCGGCGGAGGCGCGGGCGCCTGGGCGCGTCGAGGGCCACCGCAGGGAGCGCAGCGAGCGAGGACGCGCTCGACGCGCTTTGCGGGGGGTGTGGGGGGTCGCCCCTCCACAATGACGAGTCGCCCCACAGTGACGCGAACTTGCCGTCGTGGTAGACGAGGGGGGCGCTGCCGTGGCCGGTTCTGGTGCCTATGACGAGGCCGACGACCAGGGTGTGGTCGCCTATCTCGACTGTGCCGTGGGGGACTGCCAGCAGGTGGGCGGTGACCTCCTCCAGGAGGGGGACGCCGGCGGGGCCGGAGTGCCAGGCGGTGGGGACGGCGAAGCGGTCGATGTCGTTGCGGGCGAAGCGGTCGGCGATGACGGCCTGGTGGCCCGCGAGGAGGTTGACCGCGAACAGGTCGGCCTGGGCCAGGTCGGGCCAGGTGGCGGACGAGCGGTCCGCGGAGAAGGAGACCAGCGGCGGGTCCTGGCTGACGGGGGCGAACGAGGTCGCGGTGAGGCCGACGGGGCGGCCGTCGACGCGGGCGGTGACGACCACGACGCCGGTGGCGTGCAGGGCCAGGGTGCGGCGGAAGCGTTTCTGGTCGACGGGGCGGTGGACGAGGGTCTCGGTCATGCGCGTACCTCCGCCTGCGGGGCCGTCCGGTCGGCCCAGGGGCCCAGGACCTCGTCCAGGAGGGGCAGTTCGGACTCCAGCACGGCCAGGCCCGGGGTGGGGACGTGGGCGCCGAGTTCCACCAGCAGGGGGCGGAGGTGGACCTCGACGGCGAGGGCGTGCCGGGGGTCGCCCATCACCAGCAGCGGCAGTGCGACCGTCGAGGACAGCGCCCCGGAGGGCAGCAGGTCCAGGAAGGCCTTGAGCAGTCCCGTGTAGGTGCCCTTGTAGGTGGGGCTCGCCACCACCAGCAGGTCCGCCCCGGCGACGACCTTGAGGGCGCGGTCGAGGTCGGTGGAGGGCTCGGGGGCGTGGATCTGGTCGGCGATGGCCGCCAGGTCCACGGTCTCGTCCGGGCCGGGGCGGTCCAGCCGCCGGGCGAGGGCGTGCGCCGCCTCGATCGCGACGCGGTGGGTGCGTGATCCGGCGCGGGGGTTGCCGACGAGGACGACGAGGCTCATCGCAGCCTCACCGCGGGGTGTGGCCGGGCGGGACGGGGGGCGCGGGCGGAGGTGCAGGTGCAGGTCATCGGAACTCCAGAGGTGGGGTCGGTCAGTGGTAGGTCGGGTCGGGTGCGGCGGGCCAGGGGCTGCCGGTGGTGGGCAGGCCCGCGGCGCGCCAGGCGCGGTAGCCGCCGGCCACGTCGGTGGCGCGGCGCAGACCGAGGTCGTGCAGGGACGCGGCGGCCAGGCTGGAGGTGTAGCCCTCCGAACAGAGCACGATGACGCGCAGGTCGTACCCGGTGGCCTGGGGGAGCCGGGCGTCGCTGGCGGGGTCGAGCCGCCATTCGAGGACGTTGCGCTCGACCACCAGCGAGCCGGGGACCTCGCCCTCGGCGGCGCGGTGGGCCTGCGGCCGGATGTCCACGAGCAGGGCGCCGGCGGTGAACTCCGCGTGCGCCTCGGCGGGGTCCAGCCGGTGGAGCCGGTGGCGGGCCGCCGCCAGGATCTCGTCGATCGAGCGGGCGCCCGCGGGCCGCGGCGGGGCGGTCACCACTGGTCGGCCCGTTCCTCGGCGAGCCGGATGAGGCCCTGGTCGGTCAGGTCGTACCGGTTCATCGAGGTGAGCGGCGGGGAGTAGACGTGGACGCTGACCGCCGGGGCGTTGCTGACGTTGCCGACCTCGTGGATGTGGTCGGGGCCGAACTCGCGGTACTCGCCCGCCGACAGCGTGCGGGCGGCGGTCAGGTCCTGCTCGCGCAGGGAGCCGAGGGCGACGGCGAAGGCCCCCCGGGAGCCGCCGTGGTCGTGCAGCCCGGTGGACTGTCCCGGCATCCAGCTGATGAGCCATATCTCGTGGTCGGCGCCCCGGTGCAGGCGCTCGTACCAGCGTTCCTCGGTGCTCAGCCGCACCCGCTCCACCCAGTCCTGCGGCGCCGCGGCCAGTGACCGGGCGATCTCCGCGGGCCTGAGGCGGGCCGGCGCGGACGGTGTCGTCAGGGTCATGGACACCGACGGTCGCAGAAATTTCCTACCGAGTCAACTGGAATTGTTAGGTAGCCTCGTGACCAGCGAGGATGACGGAGGGTGAGTTGATCGCGCCTGGGTATGACCCCTGATCATCGGGGAGCCTCGGGGGCGGGGGAGCATGCGCGGAACGTTCGGCAGGAGTCGGCCCTGCGCGGCCGGAGCCGCCGGGCTGGTGCTGCTGGCCGGGGTCGCGGCGGGCTGCGGCGGCGGGACGTCCGGGCCGCCGACGATCAACCTCTACAACGCGCCGCAGGAGAACATCGGCCGCATCGTCGCCCGCTGCAACCGGCTGGCGGGCGGCCGGTACCGGATCGCGCTCAACACGCTGCCCCGCGACGCCGACGGGCAGCGGGAGCAGATCGTGCGGCGGCTGGCGGCCGAGGACAGCGGCCTCGACGTCCTCGGCCTGGACGTCACGTGGACCGCCGAGCTGGCCGAGGCCGAGTGGATCCTCCCGTGGACCGGCAGCTACGAGCGCCGCGCCCGGCAGGGCACACTGCCCAGGACCCTGGAGACCGCCACCTGGAACGGCCGGCTCTACGGCGCCCCGTACAACTCCAACGTCCAGCTGCTGTGGTACCGGTCGGACCTGGTGCCCGAGCCGCCCGCCACCTGGGACGGGCTCGTCCGGGCAGCCGAGCGGCTGGCCGCGCAGCGCAGGCCGCACCTGGCGGAGGTGACCGGAGCGCCGTACGAGGGCATCGTCGTGTGGTTCAACAGCCTGGTCGCCTCGGCGGGCGGGAGCATCCTCAACCCGCGTGGGGACGCCGTCGCGCTGGGCGCGCCCGCGCTCCGGGCGCTCGGCGTCATGCGGGCGTTCGCCCGGTCGCGGGCGGCCGACCCGTCGCTGTCGAGCATGCGCGAGGACGACGCGCGGCTGGCGATGGAGTCCGGCCGCGCCGCGTTCGAGGTCAACTGGCCGTACGTGTACGCGTCGATGGCGGCCAAGCGGCCGAAGCTGCTGCCGCACTTCCGGTGGGCGCCGTACCCGGGGGTCACCGGCCCCGGCCGCGCCCCGCTGGGCGGCGCCAACTTCGGCATCAGCCGGTACACCGAGCATCCGGGGGAGGCGTTCGAGGCGGCGTTGTGCCTGCGCGACCCGCAGAGCCAGCTCGTCGCCGCCGTCAACGACGGGCTGCCCCCGACGATCCGGTCGGTCTACGACCATCCCTCGATGGCGAAGGCGTACCCGATGCGGCAGGCGATCCTGGACGCGCTGGAGACCGCCGCGCTGCGCCCGAAGACCCCGACGTACCAGAACGTCTCGACGGTCGCGTCCAACGTCCTGTCGCCGCCCGCCGCGATCGACCCGCCGCGCACCGAGGAACGGCTGCGGGAGCTGATCTCCGACGCGCTGCAGAGCCGGGGGGTGCTGCCGTGACCGGCCGGTGGCTCGGCCGGGCGGCCACCGACGAGAAGGCCGCCGAGCGGCGGCTGGGGCTGTGGCTGTGCGCCCCGGCGGCGCTGATCATGCTGCTGGTCACCGGCTGGCCGATCCTGTACTCGCTGCTGCTGTCGCTCCAGCGGTACGACCTGCGCTTCCCCCGGGACCGGGAGTGGATCGGGCTGGCCAACTACGGCGCCGTCCTCACCGACGGGTTCTGGTGGAACGCCTTCTGGGTCACCGTCCTGGTCACGGTGGTCAGCGTGGCGATCGAGCTGGTCCTGGGGATGCTGCTGGCGCTGGCCATGTACCGCACGCTGGTCTGGCGCGGCGCGATGCGCACGCTGGTGCTGATCCCGTACGGCATCGTGACGGTCGTCGCCGCCTACGGCTGGCGGTACGCCTGGACACCGGAGACCGGCTGGCTGGCGGGGATGCTGCCGGAGGGCTCGGCGCCGCTGACCGAGCGGGCCCCCGCGCTGGCGATCATCATCCTGGCGGAGGTGTGGAAGACCACCCCGTTCATGGCGCTGCTGCTGATGGCGGGCCTGGCGGTGGTGCCCGGCGACCTGCTGCAGGCGGCCTCGATGGACGGGGCCACGGCCTGGCAGCGGTTCTTCCTGGTCACCCTGCCGCTGATGCGCCCGGCGATCCTGGTGGCGCTGCTGTTCCGCACGCTGGACGCGTTCCGGATCTTCGACGACATCTACGTGCTGACCAACGGGGCCGCCGACACCAGCTCGGTGTCGCTGATCGCCTACCACAACCTGATCGGCGGGCTGAACCTCGGGATCGGCTCCACCATGTCGGTGCTGGTGTTCCTGACCGTGGCGGCGGTGGCGTTCGCGTTCATCCGGGGCTTCGGCATCAGCACCCCCGGCACGCAGGGCGGGAGGGGCTGAGGTGGAACGCACTCCCCGCATGGTCGCCCGGTGGGCCGTCGCGGACCTGCTGGTGGTGCTGTACGCGCTGGTCCCGGTGCTGTGGATCGCCTCGCTGTCGTTCAAGGACCCGGCGACGTTCACCGACGGGTCGTTCGTACCGCGCAGGTGGACGCTGGAGAACTACTCGGGGATCTTCGACAACCCCGCCTTCGTCCGGGGCCTGGTCAACTCGGTCGGCATCGGGCTGATCTCCACGTTCATCGCGATCGTGTTCGGCACCATGGCCGCCTACGCGGTGGCGCGGCTGGACTTCCCCGGCAAGAACGTCCTGGTCGGCGCGTCGCTGCTGGTGGCGATGTTCCCGCAGATCTCGCTGGTGAGCCCGCTGTTCCAGATCGAGCGGGCGCTGGGACTGTTCGACACTTGGCCGGGGCTGATCCTGCCGTACATCACCTTCGCGCTGCCGTTGACGATCTTCACGCTGTCGTCGTTCCTGCGGGAGATCCCGTGGGAGCTGGAGCAGGCGGCGCAGCTGGACGGGGCCACCCCGTTCCAGGCGTTCCGGCAGGTCATCGTGCCGCTGGCGATGCCGGGGATGGTCACCACCGCGATCCTGACGTTCATCTTCTGCTGGAACGACTTCCTGTTCGCGATCTCGCTGACCTCCTCGGACCGGGCGCGGACGGCCCCGGCGACCATCTCGTTCTTCACCGGCAGCTCGCAGTTCGAGGACCCGGCGGGGTCGATCTGCGCGGCGGCGGTGGTGGTCACGATCCCCATCGTGATCTTCGTGTTGTTCTTCCAGCGCCGGATCGTGTCCGGCCTGACCTCGGGAGCCGTGAAGGGGTGAGCATCCGGTGGCCGACATCGTCCTGGACGGGGTGACCAAGCGGTACCGGGACGGCACGGTGGCCGTCGCGGACCTGGACCTGCGGATCGCCGACGGGGAGTTCGTCATCCTGGTGGGCCCCTCCGGCTCGGGGAAGTCCACCACCCTCAACATGATCGCCGGGCTGGAGGACATCTCGGAGGGCGAGCTGCGCATCGACGGCGAGCGGATGAACGAGCGCGCCCCGCGTGACCGCGACATCGCGATGATCTTCCAGTCGTACGCGCTGTACCCGCACATGACCGTCCGGCAGAACATCGGCTTCCCGCTGCGGCCGGCGAAGCTGGACAAGACCGAGATCGACGCCAAGGTCGAGCACGCCGCCGGGCTGCTCGGCCTGACGCCCTACCTGGACCGCAAGCCCGGCCAGCTGTCCGGCGGGCAGCGGCAGCGGGTCGCGATGGGCCGGGCGATCGTCCGCAGCCCCAAGGCGTTCCTGATGGACGAGCCCCTGTCGAACCTGGACGCCAAGCTGCGGGTGCAGATGCGGACCACCATCTCCCGCCTGCAGAAGGACCTGGGCACCACCACCGTCTACGTCACCCACGACCAGACCGAGGCGATGACCCTCGGCGACCGCATCGTGATCATGAAGGACGGGGTGGTGCAGCAGGTCGGTCACCCGCAGGACCTGTACGACCATCCCCGGAACCTGTTCGTGGCCGGGTTCATCGGCTCCCCGCCGATGAACTTCCTGCCGGGGGAGCTGGGCCCGGACGGGCTGCGCTGCCCGCTGGGGACCGTCCCGCTCGGCGACCGGCTGCGCCGCGCGCTCGCCGAGGACGCCGCGCCCCGCGAGGTCATCGCGGGGATCCGGCCGGAGGCGTTCGAGGACGCCGCGCTGGTGCCCGATCCCGACCCGGCCACCACGTTCACCGGCACCGTGGACATCCTGGAGTCGCTGGGCGCGGAGAAGGTCGCCTTCTTCGACCTCGGGACGCACGGCATGGCCCGGTCCGAGCACCTGGAGGCGCTGTCGCGCGACCGGGGCACCCACGACCTGGGGGAGACGGTGCAGATCGCGGCGCGCATCGACCCGCGGTCGCAGGCGGCGGAGAACCGGCCGCTGGAGGTCTGGTTCGACCGCGACGCCGTCCACCTGTTCGACCCGGACAGCGGCGCGACCCTGACCGGCTGACGGTCACAGGCTCCGGGGCGCGGTCAGGAAGCCGCGCCTGCGGTCCGGGCGGTGGCGGCGGTGGCGCACCATCACGGGCGTGTGCTCCAGGAACGCCGCCGTGCCCAGCACGACCGCCTCGCCGGGGTCGCCCGCCACCCGCGCCGGAAGCCCCGTCTGCGCCCGCACCAGCGCGGCCAGGCTGGGGAACCGCGCGCCGCCGCCGGTCAGCGCGACCCCGCCGGTGGACAGGTCGCGGACCATCTCCGGCGTGCAGCGCTGGAGCACGCCCTGCACGGCGTCGAAGATCTCCTCCAGCGGCGCGGTGACGGCGGCCCCGATGTCGGCGGCCCCGAGCAGCACCGGCCGGGGCAGCCCGTCGGCGGCGTCGCGGCCCTCCACCAGCACGCCCTCGTCACGGTGCGCCCCGGCGGCGATCCGCGCCTTGGCCTCGGCGGCGGACTCGTCCCCGATCAGCACGCCGCGCGTGCGGCGGACATGCCCGACGATCGCCGCGTCCAGGTCGCGCCCGCCCAGCCGGACGGTCCGCGCGGACACGATCTGGCCCATCGACATCACGGCGATGTCGGTGACCACGGCGCCCAGGTCGATGACCATCACCGCGCGCGGCCGGTCCGGCGGGAGCCCGGCGCCGAGGGCGGCGGCCAGCGGCGTGGGCACCAGCGTCACCTGCCGGGCGCCCGCCGCGTCCAGCGTGTTGGCCAGCGCGTGCTGCTGCACGTCGGTGATCTGGCTGGGGACGGCCACCGCGATCCGCGGGTTGGCCAGGTGGCGGCGGTGGTGGGCCTCGTACAGCAGCCGGGTCAGCAGCCTGCGGGCGGGCTCGTCCTCCACCGGGACCCCGCCCTCGAACGGCCAGGAGAACCGCACACCGGCCGGTGTCCGCTCGCGCATCGCCAGCGCCTGGTGCCCCGTCGCCAGGCACCGCCCGGTCCGGGCGCACACCGCCAGCACCGACGGCGTCACCGCCACCACCCCGCGGCCCCGCACGTGCACCCGGGCGGTACGGCTGCCCAGGTCCACGGCGGTGTCACGGCAGGGGAAATCACGAAGCCGCATCGCTCGGTTTCCCTTCCGGGCACGGAGCGCGGGCGCCGCCGGTACCGGGGCGGCGGCCCGCGGTCCTGGTGGTACGGACGACGATGCCCGGCCGGGACATCGGTGACCGCTACCTACCCGGCGGCCCAGCGGAAAACGTCAAGCAGCGGGAAAGAAGCCCTTAGCGGCACAGAACGGACGACCAGCGGGGGGACACCAGTGCGACGTCCGCTCCGAACGCGACGGCCACGCAGCCCTCGCTGGTGACCGCGAGGGCGTTCACGTCCTCCGGGAACGTCAGCGGCGCGCGGTACGGGCGGCCGTCGGTCAGATCCCACGTGCGGACGGTCCGGTCGGTGCCCGCTCCGGCGGCGATGACGCGCCCGCCGACGTCCGCGAGGGCCAGCGCGTGCACCGCCCATCCGGTGGCGAGGGCGGCGACCTCCGTTCCGGTGGCGGCGTCCCACAGCCGCAGGTCCTGGTACGCGGCGGTCGCGACGACCACCCGCCCGCACGACGCGGTGACGGCGACCGCCTCGACGTGGTCATGACCGAGAACGTGCAGCTCCTCCCCGGTCACCAGATCGCAGAGCCGGACGACCCGCCCGTCCCTGAGCACGGCGATCTGCCGCCCCTCGACCTCGGCGGTCACCAGCGCGTGCGCGTACTGCTCCTGCAGCATGAGCGGCGGGTGGCCCGCGCGCTCCGCCCGCTCCAGGTCCCAGGTCAGCACCCGGCCGTCGTGCCCTCCGGTGACCGCCGTCGCGCGCCCCTCCGGATACGCGACCGCCAGCGTCATCGTCTGGTGGCCGTCCTCGGCCTTGGCCGCCTCGATCTGGAACAGCCGCTCGCCGGTCGTGGGGTCCCAGCCCCGCAGCGCGTACCCGTCGGAGGTCAGCACGACGGAACGGTCCGCGACGCGCGCCGTCGCCACCGACGAGACCCGCACCCAGTGGCCGGTGAGCGGCGGGCACACCGGCGTGCCGCGTTCCAGGTCCCAGATCGTCGCGGTGTCGTCGTCGCCGCCGGTGACGACCGCCGACCCCGTGACGGCCAGGGCCCGGACGGCGTCGGTGTGGCCGACCCGGGTGTCGTCCGCGTCCGCCGCGAGGAGATCGAGGACGGTGGTCGTCTGGTAGTCGGGCACCACGGCGAGCAGGCGTCCGCCCATCCGTACGGTGGACAGGCCCTCCAGCACGCGGCGGTCCGCGGCGAAGACGTCGGTCTCCGGCCCGAGCCGCTCCCGGGTGCGCAGGTCCCACATCCGGACACGGCCGTCGTACCCGGCGGTGACCACGACCGGTCGGCCCTCGGCCTCGGCGAGGTCGCAGTAACCGTAGACGTCGGTCAGCACCGGCCCGAGTTGCCGTCCGTTCCGCAGGTCCCATACGCGTACGGCATCGTCGCCGCAGGTCACCGCGATCGGCAGGCCGTCGAGGTCCCCGAGGGCCACCGAGGTGACACAGCTCTCGCCGGCTTCGGAGGTGAGCAGCCCCTCGGGCGTGCAGCCGTCGGCGAGGCTCCAGACGCGGACCGTGCCGTCGCCGCCGCCGGTGACCGCGACCGGCGCGCCGTCGAGTGCACCGACGGCCACGGCGCCGATGCCCAGCCCGTAGTCGCTCACGCGGCGGTGCCCGACGGCCGGTGCGCCGATCGGCTCACCGGTCCGCAGGTCCCACATGCGCAGCGCGCAGTCGTGCCCGCCGCTGAGGACGACGCGCCTGCCGTCCACGTCGGTCACGGCCAGGGCGTCCACCGACCTGGCGTGGGCGGGGACCGGATCGCCGAGCGGGCCGCCGTCCGCCAGGTTCCACCGCCGGATCTCGCCCTGGCAGGCGTCGTGGTCGTCGCAGCCCGGACAACTGCCGCCGGTCACCGCGATCCATCGCCCGTCGAGTTCCGTCACGGCGAGGGCCTCGAACTCCTGCTCGCCCGCCAGCCCCGTCGTGACGACCTCGTGGCCGGTGGCCAGGTCGTGCACCGACAGGGCGAACCCGTCCACCGTCACCGCGACCGTGCGGCCCTGGACCTCGGTGACGACCTGCGGGCCGCCGACCTCCAGCCGCATCCGCAGGGCCCGGGTGAGTTTCGCCCCGGTGGCCCACGCGATCGTCCACTCCTGTCCGGGCGCGTCCGGGACCCGCACGTCGGTGAGGTCACGGGACAGGCCGGGTGCTCCCCAGCGGGCCGCGTCCAGGGCGAGGAGCTGCCGCCTGGTCGCGGCGTCGGTCTCGCGATGCCGCGACAGCGAGGTCCGGTAGACGGCGCCCGGGTCGTCCGCCGCCTGGTCGAGGAGCGGCAGCACGGTGAGCGGGTCGGCGTTCACCAGCAGGTCGGGGTCGATCACCGAGGAGGTCACGGCCTGCGTCTCCGGGAAGACGAGGCGGTCGGTCGTCACCCGCAGGCCCCGGAGGACCGCCGAGAGCCGACGCCGGTCGCTCGCGTCGTCGCTTCCGTCGTGGTCCACGCGGTACACGAAGAAGTCGCCGTCGTCCGCTTCGGCGAGGTCCACCAGCAGGAACCACTGGCCCTCGTCCCGGCCGACGGCGTACCAGGCGCGCGGCGTGTCCTCGACCACGAGGGCGTCCACCTCGCCGTCCGACGGCAGGTGCACCTCCCACCGGAACTCGTCGGCGGTGCACAACCCCTGGCCGGGCGGCCACTCCACCGCCAGCAGGGCCTGCACGGCGGGCGGCACCGGATGCTCACCGGCGGGGGTGCGCACCGACCAGGGCCGGGGCCGGAAGCCGCCGGGCACGCACCCGCCCAGCCGCGTGATCTGTTCGAGGACCCGCGCGCCCAGCAGGTCGGCGGCCGGGGCACCGCTGATGTCGCCCAAGGGAACCCGCTTCCCGGTCGTGATGATCTTGTAGGGCAGACTGTGGCAGACCGGCGGCCCGGACGGCCGGGAATCCGGTGAGAAACCCGGCGGGCTCAGCGGTCGCGGGCGCCGATCCGCGCCACGGCCTCCTCCAGCGCCACCACCTGCGGGGTGTCCCCCACGTACGCGCGGACCAGCGTGACGAACTCGGCCAGGCCGTTGGCGTACTCCGCGCAGGTCCGCACGATCGCGTGCCCGTCCATCTGCGGCTGCGCGCGGCGCGCGATGCGGATCCTGATGTCCCGGCGCAGCGACTCCACCACCCGGTCACGGCCCTCGGCGGTCACCATGAGCGGGATGTCCAGCAGCCGGTCGACCACCTCGAACACCTCCGCCACGGTCGGCTCCGGGACCCGCCCGTTCACGGCCCCCGGCAGGTGGACCTCGGCGCGTGGCGGCGTCTCCGACCGGTGCGCCTCGGCCTGTACCAGCTCCCCGTCCGCCGTGGCCCCCTCCTCGGCGGGACGCGGCGGCGGCGCGCCGGGGACGCGGAGCCAGCCGGTGGCCCGGGTCCGCTTGACCGCCACCTCCACGGGCCGGAACTCGCCCGGATCGATCAGGCCCCGCGCGTCGCGGATCACCTCGTCGTACAGCCGCTCGGACGCCAGCACCCCCAGCACCCCGCCGGACGCCGCCAGCCCGGCCTTGAACGCGGGCGCGTCCAGCAGCCGGTGCACGTGGTTGACGTCGGTGCCGACGACGCCCCGGTCGTTGGCGGTGGCCCGGCCCAGGTGCAGCGCGACCCGCAGCCGCATCCGGGCGGCCTCGGCGGCCAGGTCGTTGTGGTCGAGCAGCCGGGCGCGCAGCAGGTCGGCCAGCGGGTGCACCAGCAGCGCCGGGTCCACCTCCGGCGGGACCAGCACCATCGCCCCGTCGCCGCGGTCCTCCTGGTAGCACGCGGACGGGGCGATCCCGGACTCGGTGAACGCCCCTTCCAGGATCGCGTAAAGGGACTCGTGCAGGTGCCCGCGCACCCGGTCGGAACGGGCCGGGTCGGTGAAGTCGACGATGTCGCAGACGAAGAACGCGCACCGCCCCGACGGCCGCCATCCGTCCCGCCCGCCGAACGCACTGCTGTCCATGACCGCCGGTGCTCCCCTCGGCACTTCCGGATGCCCACAACTGTGCACCGGCCGTCCGGACCGGGGCAAGGCCGTGAGTGTGGCATTGGGCGCACAACGGGCCCGATCGGGCGATCCCCGCGACCCCGCCCACGTCGCCGGTGCCACATCTTTGTTTCCCCAACGGCCGGTCAAGAATGCGCAATGGGCCGGTTCGCCCGCCGTTAGGCGGTCTTTTCATGGTGGTTCGGAACTGTTTTCGACAATGGTCGGCGCCGTTGGACAGCATGGTTGCGGCCTGTGAGACTCTTCTCATCTCCTCTTCCGTCGAGGAGTGCCGGACGGGTATTTCGAACAATGTCCGCCGGTCCGTGGAAACGCCGAGAAAGGAAGACGATGAAGCGGTACGAGCCCCCCGCGCTGATCGCCGCCGGGTCCTTCCGGAAGAACACCGGCCTGCTCCAGAGCCGGGGCAACGACCGGCTAGTGCTGAGCAAGAACTGAGAACGGACGGCCGGTGATCCGACCCATGTCCGTCGGCACGCCGGGGAGGCCCGGCCACGGCGAGGCGTACTTCGCGGTCCTGCCCGACCGCGAGGAGGCCGCCGCCGTGGCCGCGGCCCTCCGCGTCCCCGGCGCCCGCACCGTCCGGCACGCCTCCGGCCGCCCCTGGCTCGTCGGCGCCTGGGACGACGACCAGATCGTCGTCGCCGAGGCGGGCGGCACCCGGCTGGCGCTGGTCGGCTGCTGTCCCGTCGACGCCGGCCGGCTCGCCGCCGAGGCCCGGCGGCTGCGGCACCTGTCCCACCTGGACCGGCTGGCCCGCACCCTGCGCGGCAGCTTCCACCTCGTCGCCGCCCTCGACGGGCGGCTGCGCGTCCAGGGCACCGCCTCCGGGCTGCGGCTCGTGTGGCACGCCCGGGTCAACGGCGTCACCGTCGCCGCCGACCGCGCCGACATCCTCGCCGCCGCCATCGACGCCGAACTGGACGTGCGGCAGGTCGCCGTACGGCTGCTGTGGCCGGTGCCGCACCCGCTCCAGCAGAACGCCATGTGGCGGAAGGTGACCCCCGTCGCCCCCGGCCGGTACCTGCTCGTGGACGACGACGGCCGCACCACCCGCCACGGCCGCTGGTGGACGCCCCCCGAGCCGGTGCGGACGCTGTCCGGCGGAGTCGACGATGTCCGCCGGGCCCTCACCGACGCGGTCGCCGCCCGTACCCGCGACGGCGGCACCGTCAGCGTCGACCTGTCCGGCGGCCTGGACTCCACGTCGCTGTGCTTCCTGGCCGGACGGCAGGGCGGGGCGCAGGTCATCGCCGCGACCTGGCCCGGCCGCGACCCCGCCGACGAGGACCTGCGGTGGGCGAGGCGCGCGGCGGGGCACCTCAGCGTCGCCGAGCACGCCGTGTGGGACGCCGAGGACTCGCCGCTGGTCTACGCGGACCTGCTGGAGGTGGACGACACCCTCGACGAGCCGACGATCGGGGTGATGGACCGCGCCCGGCTGCTCGCGCACGTCCCCCGGCTGCTGGCCAAGGGCAGCCGCCTGCACGTCACCGGCATCGGCGGCGACCACGTGGCGTGGTGCTCCGAGGCCGGATACCACGGGCTGCTGCGCCGCCGTCCCCTCGTGGCGGTCGATCGGCTGCGGGGTTTCCGGGCCCTGTTCCACTGGCCGCTGTGGCCGACGGTGCGGGCGCTGGCCGACTGCCGCTCGTACCCGCGGTGGCTGGCGGACGCGGCGTGCGACCTGCGTGCGCCCGCCGCCCCGGCGGTCGCCGACGCGCTCGGCTGGGGACGCGCCCCCCGGATGCTCCCGTGGATCACCCCGGACGCGGCGGACGCCGCCGCCGACGTGATCCGGGAGGCCGCCCGCCACGCCCGGCCGCTCGACCCGGACCGGGGACGGCACGCCGACCTGCACGCCATCCGCGACTGCTCGCGCATCATCCGGCAGTGGGAGCAGATGAGCGCCCGCGCGGGCCTGCCCATGGCGTCGCCGTACCTGGACGACCGGGTGATCGAGGCGTTCCTGTCGATCCGGGTGGAGGACCGGGTGACGCCCTGGCGGTACAAGCCGGTGCTGGTGGCCGCGATGCGCGGGATCGTCCCCGACGAGTGCCTGCGGCGGACCACCAAGGCCGAGGCGGCCCTGGACGCCGCCGAGGGACTGCGGGTGCACGCCGGGGACCTGCAGTCCCTGTGGGAGGACTCCCGGCTGGCCCGCCTCGGGCTGGTGGACGCCGCCGCCCTGAAGGACCTGACCGGACGCCCCGACGACCCGCGGCTGCGCGACGCGATCCTCTACTCGACCATCGGCTGCGAGGTCTGGCTGCGGACCCTGGAGAAGGAGACACCCCGGTGAGCCTGCGTTTCCGCGCCGACGTCGCCACCGCCGACACCGAGTACGGCACGGTGCTGCTCGACCAGCGCAACGGCGACTACTGGCAGCTCAACCCCACCGGCGCGCTGGTCGTCCGGCGCCTGCTGGACGGGGACACCCCCGAACGGGCCGCCGAGGCCCTCACCGAGGAGTTCGACGTGGACCTCGAACGGGCGCGTGCGGACGTCGACGCCCTGGTGGCGGAACTGCGCGCGGCGAAGCTGGTGCGGTCATGACCGTGCCGAGCGCGCTGGAACGCCCCTCGGGCGTTCCCCGGCGGCAGCGCATCGCCGCCCGGATCGCGGTGGGCGCCGCCCACGTGCTGGCGCTGTTGCCGCCCCGCCGCCTGCGCGTCGTCCTCGGGGTGCTGAGCCGGGGCGCGGAGCCCGCCGGGTACGCGCAGGCCGAGGCCGCCCGGACGGCGGTCCTGGCGGTGAGCCTAGCCTGCCTGGGCTCCCGGGGCTGCCTGCCGAGGTCGCTGGCCATCACCGTGCTGTGCCGGATGCGGGGCGTCTGGCCGACCTGGTGCGTGGGCGTGCGGACCCGGCCGCCGTTCGGCGCGCACGCCTGGGTGGAGGCCGCGGGCCGCCCGGTCGGCGAGCAGGTGCCCGACGGCTACCTGGCCGCCCTGATCAGCGTGCCGCCGCGCGGGGTATGCCCACCGCATGATCGAGGTTCGGCGCGTCTATGACCCGCCGCCCGGCCGGGGCGCGGTGTTCCTGGTGGACCGGATGTGGCCGCGCGGGCGGCGCAAGGAGGACCTGCGGCTGGACGGGTGGGCGCGGGACGCCGCCCCGTCCACGGAGCTGCGCCGGTGGTTCGGTCACCGGCCCGAGCGGTTCGCGGAGTTCGCCGAGCGCTACCGCCGTGAGCTGGACGGCAACCCCGACGCCGTGCGGCCCCTCTTGGAGGCCGCCCGCTCCGGGCCGGTGACCCTGCTGTACGCCGCGAAGGACACCGAGCACAACCAGGCCGTGGTCCTCCGCGACTACCTCACCGAACGGCTGTGACCGTCAGGCCGGGCACAGCCGGGAACGCCAGGCAGATCGTCACCGGGTTGGCGTACTCCTCGAAGGACAAGAGCGCGTCGAGTGTCCGGAACGCCTCCACGATCCGGTCCCGGCCTTCGACGCGCTGTGCCGGGTCGGGGCCTCCGCGTTCGCTCATCCGCACGACGTAGACGGCGTCGCGCGTCAGCATCCTGCTCATGGTGGCGGTGTCGCCCTGATCGAAGGCGCTGAGGAGCGCACAGGTGCGCTTCACGGGGCCGGGGGACCGGTCGGCCGCCCCCGAAGCCAGGGGGTGAGGACGACCAGGGCGAGGGCGGCGACGGCGGCGGCCAGGGCGGCGGTGCTCCGGACGGGGATGCGCATGTCAGATCCCCGCCAGCATGGCGCCGTCGACGAGGACGGAGACGCCGCTCTGGAAGCTCAGGTCGGACGAGGCCAGCGCGAGCGCGGCCGTGGCCATCTCCTCCGGCCTGGCCATCCGCTTGAGGCCGTCGACGTTGGCCGCTCCCCAGCGGGCCTTCTGCGCCGCCCACTCCTCGTCGGTCATCGAGGGATAGCCTGCCCGTTGCGCGTCCACGATGGCGGTGTCGGTGGTGCCCGGGGCGAGGGACACCACGCGGATCTTCGGTCCCAGTTCGACGGCGGCGGTCCGCACGAGCCCGGTCACCCCGCATTTGCTGGCGGAGTACGAGCTGAGGTTCGGGCGGGTGGCGAACTCGTTGGCCGAGCCGGTCACCAGGATCACTCCGCCGTGCCGCTCCATGTGGGGGATCTCGTACTTGATGGACAGCCACGCCCCTCGGAGGTTGGTGGCCATGGTGTCCTCGTACTCCTCCAGGGTCTGCTCCCTGATGGACTTGAACACCTGGATGCCCGCGTTGTTCATCGCGACGTCGATCCGGCCGCCGTACCTTCGGGCGACGCCGTCGATGAACGCCTTGAGCTGTCCGGCGTCGCGTACGTCGGCCCGGACGTAGGTGGCCTCGCCGCCCTTTCGGCGGATCTCGCGTTCGACCTCGCGGCCGAGGTTCTCGCGGCGTCCGCAGAAGCCGACGCGGGCGCCCTCGGCGGCGAACGCGAGCGCCGCCGCCCGGCCGATTCCGGAGGTGGCCCCGGTGATGAGCACGGTCCTGCCCTGGTAGCGCCGGGACGGCGGCGCGGTGGTCGTGGCCGCCGCCGGACGCGCCGCCATGCCCAGGCCGGCCAGGCCCGCCGCCGCCACCGCTCCGGTCAGCACCGCCCGGCGGCCCTGCTGTCGTTCGTTCAAGGGAGGCTCCCCGTGTTTGCGAGTCTTCACTCGTGTTCTCTGGGGTCGACAATTCGAGTGGTTGCTCGTCTTTGCAACGGATCTTTCCGGTTGTCCCGAATCTCCGGCTCCCGCGCTGCTAGCGTCGAGCCGCCCACGGGGGGCGGGGGAGGTACCGGGTGAGGGCGATCAGGTGGCGGGACCGGTTCCGCTACTGGTTCGACAACACCATGTCCCGGGGGACCTCGGCGCTCATCGGATGGCTCGGGCTGGCGTCCGGGGCGCTGATCCTCACCGTGGCGACGCTGGCGGTGCTCATCGCCCCGCGCGACTCCGACGAGAACGGCCACTGGGCGGGCGTGGCCTGGCGGAGCCTGCTGCGGACGCTGGACGCGGGCACCATGGGCGACGACGAGGGCAGCGGGCCGTTCCTGGCGCTGATGCTGGCCGCCACCGTCGGCGGGCTGCTCATCGTCAGCGCGCTCATCGGCGTCCTCACCACCGGCCTGGAGGCCAAGCTCACCGAACTGCGCAAGGGCCGCTCACGCATCGTGGAACGTGACCACACGGTGGTGCTCGGCTGGTCCGACCAGGTGTTCACGGTCATCGCCGAACTCGTGGAGGCCAACCAGAGCCGCCGCCGCTCCACCGTGGCGATCCTCGCCGACATGGACAAGGTCGAGATGGAGGACGCCCTCCGCGCGCGGGTCGGCGACACCGGCCGCACCCGCGTGGTCTGCCGTCACGGGAACCCGCTGAAGGTCGCCGACCTGGAACTCGTCAGCCCGGCCACGGCCCGTTCGATCGTGGTGCTGGCCCCGCCGGTGGACGACCCCGACACCCACGTCATCAAGGTGCTGCTGTCGCTGGGCACCCGGGGCTGGGACGACGACCGGCCGCACGTCGTCGCCGCCGTGCAGGACTCCACCAACCTGCCCGCCGCGCGGCTCGCCGGAGGCCCGTCCGCCCGGGTCATCGACGCCGACGACATCGCCATCCGGCTCATCGTCCAGTCGCACCGCCAGTCGGGCCTGTCGCAGGTGTGCAGCGACCTGCTCGACTTCAAGGGCCACGAGTTCTACATGCGGTGCGAACCGTCCCTGGCGGGCACCTCCTACGGGGACGCGCTGCTGGCCTACGAGCTGGGCATCCCCGTGGGGCTGCGGCGGCCGGACGGCACGGTGCTGGTGAACCCGCCGATGGACACCCTGATCAAGGCCGACGACGAGGTCATCGTGCTCGCCGAGGACGACCTGCTGATCCGGCTCGCCGACCGGCGGCCCCCGGTGCACGAGACCGCCGTCACCACCGCCACCCGCCACGAGCCCGTCCCCGCCCGGACCCTCCTCATCGGCTGGAACCACCGCGCGCCCAAAATCATCCGGTTGCTGGACGAGTTCGTGGAGGCGGGCTCGGAGCTGACCGTGACGGGGCTGTGCGACGACCCCCGCGACGACCTCAGGGACCTGCGCAACCTGACGCTGGACTTCGCGCCCGGCGACCCCACCGTCCGGGCCACCCTCGAAAAGCTCGACGTAGGAACGTACCAGCACGTGGTGGTGCTGTCGGACGAGGCGTTCGAACCCCATCTCGCCGACGCCCGCACACTGGTGACGTTGCTGCACCTGAGGGACATGGAGGAGAGCCTCGGCGACCCGTACTCCATCGTCAGCGAGATCAACGACGACGCCAACCGGGAGGTCGCCCAGGTCACCAAGGCCGACGACTTCGTGGTCAGCGCCAAGCTCATCAGCCTGATGCTCACCCAGCTCAGCGAGAACCGGCACCTGTACGACGTGTTCTTCGACCTGCTCGACCCGGCGGGCTCGGAGATCTACCTCAAGCCCGCCGCCGACTACCTGAGCCCCGGCGTCGCCGCCAACTTCGCCACCGTCATCGAGTCGGCCCGGCGGCGCGGGGAGACCGCGATCGGGTACCGGCTGCGCGCCCGGTTCCACCAGCCGCCCGACTACGGCGTCGTCCTCAACCCGGGCAAGACAGCGCCGCTCACCCTGTCCGCCGACGACCGGGTCATCGTGATCGCCGAGGACTAGTGGTGCCAGCCCCACGTTCCATGGGTGGGGCAGCACGATCGTGCTTCGGCGCGAACCTCCGTAACGTCGGAATCGACCGAGGACGGGAGTTCGCCGATGCGCAGATCGCTGATCGCCGTGCTGGTGGCCGCCGCCGTCGCCCTGGGCGCGGCGCCCGCCCCCGCGCTGGCCCGGTCCGACGACCGGCTCCGGGACGACCTGGCGGCGCTCGGCCGCACCGGCGTGACCGGCGCGCTGGCCGTGCGCACCGGGCCGGACGGGCGCGCCGCCGCCCGCACCGGGGTGGCCGACCTGCGCACCGGACGGCCCG
>DATADI010000274.1:0-8081 GCA_036258615.1 Thermomonospora sp.
GGGTCGGCCAAAGCGGTAACGGGGGGAAAGCGCAGCGGCGGGGCGCCCATGGTGGGCGTCCCGCCGCTGTCGGGTGGGGTGGGTCAGCCTTCGGAGGTGTCCGGTCTCGGGTTGGCCGTCTTGTCGGACGGGGCGCTGGAGGCGGCGGCCACCTCGGGGGTGGCGGCGGGGTCGGCGGCGACCGACTCGACGCCTTCGGGTTCCCGGCCTGGGGTGGGGATGTTCATCGCCCGGATCAGGATGCTGAACAGGAAGTAGTAGATGACGGCGTAGATCAGGCCCATGATGATCAGGCCCAGCAGGTTCTTGGTGTTGTCCTTGCTGCCGTTGATGAGCATGTCGATGGCGCCGGCGGAGAAGCTGAAGCCCAGCTTCATGTTGAGGGCGGCCGCGAGGGCCATGGAGACGCCGGTCAGGACGGCGTGGACGCCGAACAGGACCGGGGCCACGAAGATGAACGCGAACTCGATCGGCTCGGTGATGCCGGTGACGAACGCGGTGATGGCGGCGGAGAACATGATGCCGCCGACCGCCGGGCGGCGGTGCCGGGGCGCGGCCTGCCAGATCGCCAGGGCGGCGGCCGGGAGGGCGAACATCAGGACGGGGAAGTAGCCGGTCATCGACCAGCCCGCGCCGTCGGCGCCGTTGAGGTAGCAGTTGAGGTCGCCGGTGTAGGTCTTGCCGCCCACGGTGCACTCGGGGATCTGGAACCACACCACGTTGTTGGGGATGTGGTGCAGGCCCAGCGGGAGCAGCAGCCGGTTCACCACGCCGTACACGCCCGCCCCGAGGGTGCTGTTGCGCTCCATCCACTCGCCGAAGTCGGTGAGCCAGCCGCCCAGCAGCGGCCAGATCCAGCCGAACAGCAGGCCGATCAGGGTGGCGGCGAACGCGGTGACGATCGGCACGAACCGGCGCCCGCCGAAGAACGCCAGCCAGGTGGGCAGCTTGATCCGGTAGTAGCGCTGGTAGAGCAGGGCGGCGGTGATGCCGATGACGATGCCGCCGAGGACCTGCGTCGGGTTGCCCGCCGCCAGGTCCACCACCTCGTTGGGCGTGCCCGGGTTGTCCGGGTCGTACAGGGCCTTGACCACCCGCGGCTTCAGCTCGTCGGAGTGGAAGAACATGTTCATGCTGACGTAGTGGAAGACCAGGTAGCCGACCACGGCGGCCAGCGCGGTGGAGCCGTCGGACTTCTTGGCGAAGCCGACCGCCACGCCCACCGCGAACAGCAGGGGAAGCCAGTTGAAGAGCGCACCACCGGCGGCGGCGAAGATCTCCGCGACACGGTCGGAGCCGGAGAAGCTGATCCACGCGTCGTCGTTCTCGCCGATCACGTCCGGCTGGCCGAGCCGCAGCAGCAGGCCCGCGGCGGGCAGGACGGCGATCGGCAGCATGAGGCTGCGGCCGATGCGCTGGAGGACGGCGAGGGTGCTGGATCCTCGTTTCGGGGCGGCGGTGCCGCCGACAGCGGTGCCAGAACTCATCTGAGGATGCCTCCTCGAAATTGGCCGCGGCCCCTCAGGGCCGCGAGGGTGGATTTCCGAGGGCCGTGTGGATCTGGTAGCGGTCGGCCCGGTAGGTGGACACGCCCAGTTCCGCGCAGACGCCGCCCATGTAGGAGCGGCGCTGCAGGAGCAGCACGGCGCTGCCCCGGGGGATGTTGAGCCGCTTGGCCTCGGTGGCGTCGGCCAGCCCGGCGTCGATGGTCTGGTCACCGGCGTCGAAGACGATCCCGTACACCGCCTCCAGGACGCCGTACAGGGAACGGTCCGCCAGCCGGCGGTCCAGCAGGTCGGGGGCGAGCGAGGCCAGGATGTGGGCGCGTTCCAGGGCCATCGGCTCGCCGTCGGCGGTGCGCAGTCGTTCGATCACGTGGATCTCGGTACCCGGGCTGACCTCGAACAGCCGTGCCAGCCGGGCGTCGGCGGGGACGGTGCGCCGGGACAGGTCCACGGCGCCGGGGCGCAGCCCCCGCGACAGCATGTCCTCGGAGAAGGAGACCAGCCGGAGCGGCATCTCGATCTTCGGCCGGGCGACGAACGTGCCCTTGCCCGGCACCCGGTACAGCCGGCCCTCGGAGACGAGCTGCTCCACGCCCTGCCGCACCGTCATCCGCGACAGCCCGAACCGCTGGCACAGCTCGCGTTCGGACGGGATCGGCGCGTCCACGGGCAGCTCCGCGCGCTCGATCAGGTCCAGCAGGATCGCGCGGAGCTGGAAGTACTTCGGTACGGGGCTGGTCGGGTCGATGGTCACCACGGTCGTCCTCGGGTTCGCGGGATTACGGGCTCGCACCTAAGGATCCCGGAATCGGACGCGTCCGGTTCGTACTGGTCTAGGCCGGACTAGACCACAGCCTGCGAGAACGTGTCAATGCGGGTCCCGATAACGTCCTGGTCACAACGGGAACGATCCGGGAGCGACCGGAAACCGGGGACCCGACCCCTACGCTCCGGCCGATCCCTGGGATATGGTTCGTACTGGTCTAGTCCGGACTAGACCACCGGCCTCAGCACCGAGAACAACACCAAGAACAGCACCGAGAACGGCACGGAGAGTGCGCTGAAGATGCCCTCACTGCTCATCGCCGCGCGGACCCTCGTCGCCGCCCCGCCGGGTCCCCCGGACGGCGCGGCCGGGCCGCGGCGGCCGTCCCCCGGCTGGGTCCGCGTCGCGGACGGCGTGATCACCGAGGTCGGCGAGGGCGACCCGCCCGGCCCGCCCGACGTGCGGCTGGACGCCGGAATGCTGGTGCCGGGCCTGGTGGACCTCCAGGTCAACGGGTTCTTCGGGTACGACATGGTGGACGCCGACGAGACCGGCTGGCGCACCGTGGTCAGCCGGCTGCCCGAGACCGGGGTGACCGCGTTCCTCCCCACGTTCATCACCGCGCCCGTCCAGGTGCAGGCCGAGGCGCTGCGGCGCGCGCAGGAACTGCTGCCCCGCCTGCCCGCCGGGACGCGCGTGCTGGGCGTCCACCTGGAGGGGCCGTTCCTGTCGGAGAAGCGGCGCGGCGCGCACAACCCCGCCCACCTGGTCGACCCCACCCCCGAGGCGCTCGCCCGGCTGCTGGAGACCGGCCTGGTCAGGCTGGTGACGCTGGCCCCGGAACGGAACGGGGGCCTGGCCGCCGTCCGGACCCTCACCGAGCACGGCGTGCTGGTCAGCGTGGGCCACAGCGACGCCACCGCCGAGCAGGTCGCGCAGGCCGCCGACGCGGGCGCCCGCAAGGTCACCCACCTGTTCAACGCGCAGTCCGGCGTGCACCACCGCGACCCCGGCGTGGCCGCGCAGGCGCTCGCCGACCCCCGGCTGCACCCGGGCCTGATCCTCGACCTGCACCACGTCTCCCCGGTCGCCGCGCGCCTGGCGTTCAACGCCGCAGCCGACCGGATCGTGCTGGTCACCGACGCCGCCTCCGCCGCCGGGCCGCCGCTGCGGGCGGACGGCACGCTGGCCGGATCGGCGCTGCGGCTGGACGCCGCGGTCGGCAACGCGATCCGGATCGGCGTGGACCCGGTCGTGGCGGTGGACGCCGCGACCCGGGTCCCGGCCGACCTGATCGGCCGCCCGGACCTGGGGCGGATCGCCCCCGGGGCGGCCGGTGACCTGGCCTGGCTGGTCCCCGACGACGCCGGGGGGCTGCGCGCCCGCCGCACGTGGGTCGCCGGCGAGGAGGTCTGGAACGGGGAAGCGAACGAGAGGACGGGGCCGTGACCACCAGCGGGGCCACCAGCGGGACCACCAGCCGGATGCGCGCGGAGATCGGGGAGCAGCCGGACGCGCTGCGCCGCACCATCGACGCGCTGCTGCCGAGGATGTCGGACGTCGGGCTGCTGGCGAAGGGCACCCGGCAGGTGCTCTTCATCGCCCGCGGCTCCTCCGACAACGCCGCCGTGTACGGCCGGTACCTGGTCGAGTCGCAGGCGGGCCGGCTGGCGACGCTGGCCGCGCCGTCGATCGCGACCGCCTACCGCCGCCGGGTCGACCTGGACGGCGTGCTCGCGGTGGCGATCAGCCAGTCCGGCAAGACCGAGGAGATCGTCGAGACCCTCCAGTGGGCGCGCGACGGCGGCGCCCGCACCGTCGCGGTCACCAACGGCGCCGCCTCGCCGCTGGCCGAGACCGCCGAGGTCGCGCTGATCACCGAGGCCGGGGACGAGCTGGCGGTCCCGGCGACCAAGACCTACACCACCCAGCTGGCCGCGCTGGCGGTGCTGGCGCTGGGCCTGGGCGCCGAGGTGGACCTGACCGACCTGCGCCGGGTCCCCGACGAGGTGGCGCGGCTGATCGCCGTCACCGAGGAGTCCCCGGCGCTGGACGCCGTGGTCGAGGGGCTGGCCGGGGTGCCCGGCGCGGTGGTCTCCGGCCGCGGCATCGCCTTCGGCACCGCCCTGGAACTGGCGCTGAAGATCAAGGAGGCGTGCTACCTGCACGCCATGGGGCTGTCCTACGCGGACCTGCTGCACGGCCCGATCGCCGTGGTGGACGCCGACACCCCCGCCCTGCTGGTCGCCGCCGGTGAGGGCCCGACCCTGCCGGGCACGATCGCGCTGGCCCGGCGGGTCACCGGGGCGGGCGCCCGCGCGTACGGTGTCGGGGGAGGCGCCGGGCTCGCCGAGGCGTGCTCGCAGGCGCTGCCCGGACCGGAGCTGCCCGAGTGGGTGGCGCCGCTGGGCCTGATCGTGCCGGGGCAGCTCCTGGTGGAGCGGCTGGCCCGGCGGCTGGGCCTGGACCCCGACGTCCCCCGTGGCCTGAACAAGGTCACCCAGACCGACTGACAGCTTCGAGGAGCGAGCATGGACAAGGCCGAGGCCATCGTCGCCGCGCTGGGCGGCGCCGGAAACATCGTGGAGATCGAGCCGTGCGCGACACGGCTGCGCACCGAGGTCTCCGATCCCGGCCAGGTGAACGAGGCGGCGCTCAAGGCCGCCGGGGCGCACGGCGTGATGCGCAGCGGCCGTGTCGTGCAGGTGGTCGTCGGCCCCGAGGCCGACACGCTGGCCACCGACATCGAGGACCTGCTGGAGTAGGGGTGCCGGTGACGCGAGTTCTGGCGCCCGTCAGCGGGCGGGTGGTCGGTCTGGCCGGGGTGCCCGACCCGGTGTTCGCCCAGGCCATGGTGGGTCCGGGCACGGCGGTGGACCCCGAGCGCGTGCCGGGGGAGGCCATCGCCCCGGTGACCGGCACCGTCGTGAAGATGCACCCGCACGCCTACGTGGTGGTGGACGCCCAGGGGCACGGGGTGCTGGTCCACCTGGGCGTGGACACCGTGCAGCTCAAGGGCCAGGGCTTCGAGCTGCTGGCCGCCGAGGGCGACCGGGTGGAGGCGGGCCGTCCGCTGGTCCGCTGGAACCCCGCCGAGATCGAGGCGGGCGGGCGCAGCCCGGTGACCGCCGTGGTCGCGCTGGACGCGGGCGCCGAGGCGCTGTCGGACGTGGTGGAGTCCGGGGAGATCGAGAAGGGGGCCGGGCTCTTCTCATGGCGCTGACGGACCCCCTGACCGACCCGGCCGCGGCCGTCTTCGACCTGGACGGCACGCTCGTCGACACCGAGCCGCGCAACCGGGTGCTGTGGTCGCGGCTGTTCGACGCCCACGGCGTGACCTACGACGACGCGCTGATCCACTCGTTCGCCGGGCGGCGGGGCCGCGAGGTGCTCGCCGAGCTGGCGCACCTGTTCCCCGGCCGCACCGTGGAGGAGCTGTTCACGCAGGTCATGGCGTTCGAGGCGGAGCCGGACTTCCCGGCCGCCGACCCGGTGCCGGGGGCGGTCGAGCTGGTGCGGAGGCTGCACGGCGACGGGGTGCCGCTGGCCCTGGTGACCTCCGGGGTCCGCCCGTACGCCGAGGGCCTGCTGGTGGAGCTCGGGCTGGACGGGCTGCTGGACGTGGTCGTCACCGCCGACGACGTGCGGACCGGCAAGCCCGACCCGGAGGGCTACCTGGCGGCGTGTTCGGCGCTGGGTGTGCCGCCGTCGCGGGCGGTGGCGTTCGAGGACGCCCCGCCCGGGGTGGCGGCGGCGAAGGCGGCGGGTATGGCCGTCGTCGGCGTGAGCACGACGGTGCCGCCCGAGCTGCTGTCGGCGGCCGACCGGGTGGTGCCGGACCTGAGGGATGTTCGATGGCCCCACGTGTTCGGGGGCTGAGCGCGGGCCGGGAGGGCCCCGCTCCGGGGTGAGAACGAGGAGTGGATGTGACCCAGCGTCATGTGAAGATCCGGTCCAAGGTGGGGCTGCACGCCCGGCCGGCCGCGCTGTTCGTCCAGACCGCGGCCCGCGCGCCGATGGAGGTCACGGTCGCCAAGGCGGGCGGCGCGCCGGTCAACGCCAAGAGCATCCTCGCGGTGATCGGGCTGGACGCCCGGCACGGCGAGGAGATCGTGATCACCGCCGAGGGGGAGACCGCGGACCAGGTGCTCGACGAGCTGGAGGCCGCGGTCAACGTGGAGTCCGAGGGTGCCTGACGCGCCGGGGGCCGCGGCGGCGCGGGTGCTGACCGGCGCCGGGGTGAGCCCCGGCGCCGGGTTCGGGCCGGTGGTGCGGGTCGCGGGAGCGGTGCCCGAGCCGCCCCCCGCCGCGCACGGCGGGACGCCGGAGGAGGTCCGCTCCGAGCAGGCCGCCGCGACCGTGGCGCTGGAGGCCGTCGCCGCCGACCTGGAGGAACGCGGCGAACGGGCCGCGGCGGCGGGCAACACCGACGGCCGGGACGTGCTGAACGCGCAGGCGCTGATGGCGCGTGACCCGGGCCTGGCCGATGCGGTGGCCGCCCGGATCGAGGGCGGCACGGCGGCGGCGCGCGCGGTGTTCGAGGCGTTCGCGGGCTACCGCGACATGCTGGCGTCGGCGGGCGGCTACCTGGCCGCGCGGGTCGCCGACCTCGACGACATCCGGGACCGCGTGGTGGCCCGGCTGCTGGGGGTCCCGGTGCCGGGCGTGCCCGCGCGGGACGAGCCGTTCGTGCTGGTCGCGCGGGATCTGGCGCCCGCGGACACGGCGGTGCTGGACCCGGCGCTGGTGGTGGCGTTCGTGACCGAGGAGGGCGGGCCCACCAGCCACACCGCGATCCTGGCGCGCACGATGGGCGTGCCCGCCGTGGTGGCCTGCCCCGGCTGCACGTCCCTGGCGGACGGCACGTCGGTGCTGGTGGACGGTGCCGCCGGGACCGTGCACGTGGACCCGGTCGAGACGGAGGTGGACGCCGCGCTGCGGCGGGCGGCGGCGCGGGAGGCGCTGCTGGCCGAGTCCGCCGGCCCCGGGGCCACGCGGGACGGGCACCCGGTGCCGTTGCTGGCCAACATCGGCGGCCCCCAGGACGTGGAGGCCGCGGTGGCCGCCGGGGCCGAGGGCGTCGGGCTCTACCGGACGGAGTTCCTGTTCCTGGACCGGGCCCGGCCGCCGTCCGACGCCGAGCAGGAGGCCGCCTACCGGTCGGTTCTGGAGGCGTTCCCGCAGGGCAAGGTGGTCGTGCGGGTGCTGGACGCCGGGGCCGACAAGCCGCTGGCGTTCCTGCCGCCCCCCGGCCAGGAGCCCAACCCGGCGCTGGGCGAGCGGGGGCTGCGGATGCTGCGCCGCCATCCGGACGTGCTGTCGGCGCAGCTGGCGGCCCTGGCGCGGGCGGCGGCCGGGCTGACCGCCCGGCTGGAGGTGATGGCGCCGATGGTGACCGACGTGGAGGAGGCCCGGTACTTCGCCGCCGCCTGCCACGAGGCGGGCATCGACCATCCCGGGGTGATGATCGAGGTCCCGGCGGCGGCGCTGCGGGCCGGTGACCTCGCCCCGGAGGTGGAGTTCTTCAGTGTCGGCACCAACGACCTGACCCAGTACGCGTGCGCGGCCGACCGGCAGGTCGGCGGCCTGGCGCACCTGCAGGACCCCTGGCAGCCGGCCGTGCTGGACCTGGTCGCGCTGGCCGCCGAGGCCGCCGCCGACACCGAGCGCGGCTGCGGCGTGTGCGGGGAGGCCGCCGGTGACCCGGCGCTGGCCTGCGTGCTCGTCGGGCTGGGCGTCACGTCCCTGTCGATGAGCGCCCCGTCGCTGCCCCTGGTGCGGGCCGCGCTCGCCCGGCACTCGCTGGCCGA
>DATADI010000275.1:0-2948 GCA_036258615.1 Thermomonospora sp.
CCCGGCCGTGCGCCGGGAGGCCGCGCGCCGGGTCGCTCCCCGGGTCAGGACGGAAGGTCGCGGGCCGGGTCGAGCGGGGCGAGCAGGTCGTGCAGCGCCTCGAAGGTCCCCGGGCCCGCCGCGAGCGCGAACTCCGGCCCGGCCGGGGCGCCGTGCAGCCCGCCCACCCGGCCGCCGGCCTCCTCCACGATCAGGGCCCCGGCGGCGATGTCCCATGCCTGGACGCCGCGTTCGTAGTAGCCGTCCACCCGTCCGGCCGCCAGCGTGCACAGGTCCACCGAGCAGGAGCCGCCGCGGCGGATGTCGCGCACCCTGGGCAGCACGCCGGTGAGCACCGCCGCCTGGTGGGCGCGCCGCCCGGACTCGTAGCCGAACCCGGTGGCCACCAGCGCCCGGTTGAGCGGCACGTCGGCGGTGCAGCGCAGCACCCGTTCCCCGGAGGCGTGCCGCAGCCGCGCGCCGCCGCCCCGCACGGCGAAGTACGTCTCGCCGCGCCGGGGGATCTCCACAACCCCCGCGACGGTGCGCCCGTCGACCTCGGCGGCGATGCTGACCCCCCAGTCGGGCAGGTCGTACAGGTAGTTGACGGTGCCGTCGATGGGGTCGATCACCCACCGGACCCCGCTGGCGCCCGCGCTGGCGCCGCCCTCCTCGCCCAGCACCGCGTCGGCGGGCCGGGCGGCGAGGATCCGCTCGACGATCAGGTGCTCGGAGGCGCGGTCCATCTGGGTGACCACGTCGGTCGGGCTGGACTTGGTCTGCACCACGTCCGGTCCCTCCACCGGGCGCTTGTCGACCAGCATCCGGCCGGCCTCGGCGGCCACCTCCAGCGCCAGGTCCAGCAGCTCCTCGGGCAGGCTCATGGGTTCCCCTCGGGTCGTCGGGCCGTCAGCGGCCGTGGCCGCACTCGGCGGGGCACACGTCGGGACGGGCGCCCAGGGCGCCCAGCGCGGGACGCGGCGCGCCGGGTCCGGCGGCGCGTTCCTCCAGCAGCTCGCGGACCATCGCCACGTAGCGGGGGTGGGTGCCCGGCGTGGCGGCCCGGACGAACGCCAGCCCCAGCTCGGCGGCCAGCTCGGCGGCCTCCACGTCGAGGTCGTACTTGACCTCCATGTGGTCGGAGGTGAACCCGACCGGCACGGTGACCACGGCCCGGGTCCCGTCGGCGTGCAGCTTGCGCAGGTGGTCGGTGATGTCGGGCTCCAGCCACGGCTGGGTGGGCGGCCCGCTGCGGCTCTGGTAGACCAGCGCCCGGTCGTGGCCGGGGGCGGCGCGGTCGGCCACCAGCGCGGAGATGTCGGCCAGCTCGGCGGCGTACCGCTCACGGCCCGGTTGCGCCAGCGGGACGCTGTGCGCGGTGAACGCGACGTGCGCCCGGCCGCGCAGGTCCTCGGGGAGGCGGGCGAGCGCGTCCCGGGTGGCCTCCACGAACGGCTCCACGAAGCCGGGGTGGTTGTAGTAGACCCGCAGCTTGTCGATCTCGGGGGCCCCGGGGACCTCGGCGCGGGCGCGCGCGATGTCCCCGACGTACTGGCCGCAGCAGGAGAAGCCGCTGTAGGCGGAGGTCACGAACGCGGCGGCGCGCCGGACGCCGTCCCGGGTCATCTGCCGCAGCGTGTCGGCCAGGTACGGCGTCCAGTTGCGGTTGCCCCAGTAGACGGGCAGGTCCAGGCCGTGCGCGGCGAGGTCGGCCTCGACGGCGGCCTTCAGCTCGCGGCACTGCCGGTTGATCGGGCTGACCCCGCCGAACAGGTGGTAGTGCTCCGCGACGTGTTCGAGGCGTTCGCGGGGGACGTTCCGGCCGCGGGTGACGTTCTCCAGAAACGGCATCACGTCGTCCGGGCCCTCCGGGCCGCCGAAGGACAGCAGGAGCAGGGCGTCGTAGGACGTCATGCGTTCCATCCAACCAGCCGGGCGGCGGTGCTCCGTTCAGCGGTAGCGGGCCGCGTACGCCTTGGCCAGGTCCAGGACCTTGCGGACGTACCAGTGAGCGTGGTTGTAGGCGTAGACGGCTTGGTAGAGCGACTGCCCGCCGCGTCCGCCGCCGTGTGCGCACAGGTACTTGGCGGCGGCGGGGATGGCGTCGTAGGGGTTCATGATGTCGGCCTTGCCGTCCCCGTCGCCGTCCACCCCGAACGACTTCCAGGTGGACGGCAGGAACTGCATCGGGCCCAGGGCCCCGGCGCTGGACCGCCCGGCGTTGCGGCCGTGGTCGCTCTCGACCTGGCCGATGGCGGCGAGCACGGTCCACGACAGGCCGGGGCAGGTGGTCGCGGCGCGCCGGTACAGGTCGAGGTAGCCGGTGGGCCGCCGGTACCGCTGCTCGTTGAGGTTGACGACCTTGGCGCCGCCGCCGAAGAGCCGGTCGACCGACGCGGTGAGCTCGACCGGGTCGGCGCCCGGCGCGTTGATGAGCAGCGCGACGTTCGGGACGAGCCCGAGCCCGGCGCCGGTGCGGGCGCTGACCAGCATGTCGATGCCGGGGAGGCCGAGGTCCCCGGACCCGCCCAGGGTGACGGAGGGGATCGTCTTGGCCACGATCGGGTACCGCAGGCCGGGGCTGAGCCGCAGTTCCCGGGCGGCCTTCTCGGAGACCACGAACCGGTCGGCGGCCAGCGCGGCCCACAGTTCGGTGCGCTTGGCGGTGGCGGGCGGCGTCCAGGACCGGAACGCCGACGGGTCCACGGCGAAGGTGTTGATCAGCCGGCTCTGCAGCTGCACGGCCCCTCCGGCGACCAGGGCCACGTCCCGCACGCCCTTGAGCCGGGACACCCGCCGGGCCTCCGCCGCGCTGATCGAGGAGGCCCCCACGACCAGGACGTCCGGCGGGACCACCCGGCGCAGCGGGGCGACCTGGGCGGCGTCCACGACGTTGGTGACCGGGCCGCCGGGCACGCCGGTGGGCTCGGCGGAGGCCCCGGCCGGGCCGGACGCGACCGGCCGTGGAT
>DATADI010000276.1:0-4238 GCA_036258615.1 Thermomonospora sp.
CCCCCAGCCGATCCCGACGTGTGCCATGTAGACGTGCGCGGCGGCGGGGCCGGCGAGGAACGTCCGCACCCGGTGGGGCCGCCACGGGGTCATGGCGTCGGTGAGGGCGAACGCCATCGCCGCGCCCTCGTAGGCGAAGCCGCGGAACGGGCGTTCGACGGTTTCCAGCAGGGCGGCGGCCTCGGTGACGTTCCGGCTGATCATGGCGTGCCGGAAGCCGGTCAGGAAGCACGTCCCCGCGTGCTCCAGGGTGCGCCGCGCGTCCGGGTCGTGCTCGTGGAAGCCGCGTTCGTCGAAGCGGACCGCCGACCGGTCGGGGGTCAGCAGCCGGGTGCGGAGTCTTCCCGTCAGGGTCGGCATGGGGGCCTCCAGGGACGGCGGGGCGGGCTCAGGTCCAGGGGGCGAGGGGGTACCAGAGGATGTCCCGGCGCTCCAGGATCCGCAGGTCCCAGTACAGGACCGTGAACACGCCCGCGACGAGGAACGCCGCGCCCACCATGACCGAGGCCCGGCTGGGGCGGGCGGCGATCCAGCCGCGCAGCCGGTCGCCGGTCAGCAGCGCCAGCAGCACGAACACCACCGCCATGAGCGCGATGTTGCCGAGCGACTGGAGCACGAAGGCGGCCATGCCGTACAGGACGTTGTGGCTCTCGGCGGCGTCCCGGAACAGCTGCCGGAACAGGGCGAACGGGCGGCCGATGAGGAACCCGCCGATCAGCGCCCCCATGAGGACCAGCGGCGCGTTCGGCCACCGGGCGGCGAGCCCGGCCAGCGGGTGGGGCACCACGCCCAGGGCGGCCAGGCCCAGCCAGACCATGACGAGCCCGATGATCCCGAACACCACCATCGCCTGCACCAGCCGGGGTGACAGGCCCGCGGCGGTCGGTGCGGTCTGGAACTGCGGCATCCGGGTGCCGACCACCGCGACGACGGCGCCGTAGGCGGCGGAGACGGCGATCATCCCGGCCGACAGCCAGCCGAGGGGCCGCAGCGTCGCCAGCATCCGGCCGCGCGCCGTGGTGGTCTGCCCGACCAGCGGCGCGAGCGCGCCGAAGGCGGCGATGTTGCAGGCGGTGAAGGTGCCCGCGACCCCGGAGGCGAACGCGAACGCGATCCCGCCGAGGACCCCGCTGATCGGGGCCTCCCGCGCCGGGTGGCCCAGCAGGGTGTCGGCCACGGTGTCGCCGATGGTGCGGTCGACGAACTCCGCCGACCACACCACGGTCAACAGGAATCCGACCGCCGCGCTGATCGCCATGACCCAGGCCCGCCGTTCCGGGAAATGGCCGTTGACGAAGATCGAGGTCGCCTTTCCGGGGTTTCCGGAAAGGGCTGCGGTGGCCGTGCGGGGGGCGGATTTCCTGGTTGTCTGGGACACCGCGAAAACTCCTTCGGGCGGCCGGAAGAACGCGGATCCGTGATCGGCCGTCCCGGCCGATCACCCACCAAAGCTTCGCACTCCGGACGCTTGCGCACATCTCTTGGATTGCGCCGTACGAAAGAGCGGAATCGGGTTTGGGCGGCAGCGGTGCGGACCGGTCGCCACCCCTGTCGCAGGGGTATACATACAGGCTGCTTGTATGTACCGTGGGGAGCCGCCGCGTGAAGGGAGTCATCATGGAGCCGACCCGGGAGCAGGTGGTGCGGGGCCTCGCCGAGGAGCACGCCGCCTTCGCCGACCTGGTGGCCGCGCTGGACACGGACGCCTGGCGGGCCCCCACCCGGTGCCGGGGCTGGGCGGTGCGGGACGTGGCCGCGCACGTCACCGGCAACGCCGTGGACTCCGTCGAGGGCACCATCGGCACACGGTCGCCCGACGAGCAGGCCCGCGCCTTCCGCGACGGCGACCCCGAACGGACGGCCGCGACGCTGCGGCGGGCCGCCGAACGCCTCCACGGGTTCCTCACGCTGCTCGACGACGCGGTGTGGGACTCCCCCAGCCCGGTCCCGGGCCGGACGATCGGCAACGGGGTCCTGACCCTGTGGTACGACGCGTTCGTCCACGCCGACGACATCCGCACGGCGCTCGGGCTGCCCGGCCGGACCGGGCCGGGCGTCGCCGCCAGTGTGTCCTGGCTGGCCGGGGAACTGGCGCGGCTGGAGCGGGGACCGGTGACGCTGCGGCTGGACGGCCTGCCGCCCCGGGAGGTCGGGACCGGCGGCCCGGAGATCACCGGCGACCCGATGCGGTTCGTGCTGGCCGCGTCCGGGCGGGAGGACCCCGCCGCCCTCGGCCTGGACGAGCGGATCAACGTGCATCTCCTACGATGACGCCATGAACCGCAAGGTGGAGCAGGGCGACGCGACCCGGGCCCAGCTCGTCGAGGCCGGCGCCGCCCTGTTCACCGAGCACGGCTTCGCGGGGACCTCGACGACCGAGATCGTCCGCCGCGCCGGGGTCACCCGGGGCGCGCTCTACCACCACTTCGCCGACAAGGAACGCCTCTTCGAGGCGGTCTTCACCGAGGTCGAGAAGGACATCTTCGCCCGCTGCGCCGCCGCCTCGGCCGCCGCGGGCAGCGACCCGGCCGCGCGGCTGGCCGCCGGGGTCCACGCCTTCCTCGACGCCTGCCTGGAGCCCCGGGTGCAGCGGATCCTGCTGCGCGAGGGGCCGTCGGTGCTCGGCTGGGAGCGGTCCCTGCGGTTCGACGACCCGCACTGCGCCCGGCGGCTGCTGCGCGCGGGCCTGCACCAGGCCGCCCGCGCGGGCCTGGTGCCCGAGGAGCACGCCGAGGCCCTCACCCACGTCCTGTACGGGGCGCTCAACCAGGCCGGGACGGTCATCTCCGCCGCCGCCGACCCGGCCGCCGAACGCGGCCGGATGGGCGCCGCCCTGGACGGCCTCCTGTCCGCTCTGCTGCGGGCGAACCACGCCGCGTCATGACGATCACAGCGCCTAAGCTGGGCGGCATGGGGTCCGCCTGCCGGTGCATCATCTGCCACGACTACGGCGACCGCGACCGTCTCGGCAACTTCGAGCTGCGCACCATCGTGCACGTCAAGGAGTACGGCTGGAGCGTGGTCCTCATCTCCCCCCGCGACGGACGGCCGGGCTGGGCGTTCACCGCCGGCCTGTGGCACAGCCACCGCTCCCCCGAGCTGGCGGTGTTCGGGCTGGAGCCGTACGACATGCAGACGATCGTCAACAACCTCGGTGACGGCGCCGCCGCCGGACGCCCGCCGGTCGCCGGGCAGGAGCGCGAGGACGCCACCGAACGGCACCCCGTCGCGCTCCGCCCCGTCCACGACCGCTGGTACGGCCGCCTGCTGACCGAGGCGCTGCGGTTCTACCGCCATCCGCCGCTGCCGTTCCTCCAGGTCGTGTGGCCCGACGAGGCGGGCCGCTACCCGTGGCAGCCGGGCAGCGACCCGCGCGTGGCCGCCGCCCAGCCGTCCCTGTGGGTCCCGCCGGAGTCCCATCCGCCGGGGGCCTGGACCGCCTGACCGCGCCGTCAGGGCAGGCCGGGCACCGCGGGCGGGTCGTTCGTCCAGACCGCGCCGAGGTAGAGGACCGGCCCCGACCGGCCCTTGCGGGAGCTGACGAACGCCGTCGACAGCACCTGGGACGTGCGCGGGTCGATGATCAGGCGGGTCTCCTTCGTCCCGAGCCGGGGCGAGCGGTCGGTGAACGACAGGGCGACGCCCTTGCGGCCCCGCGCGTCCCTGATCTCGCCGAGGGAACGGACGCCGGGCAGGTCCGCCAGCGCCCGGTACGCGGCGGCGCGCACCTTGGGCGGCACCGGATGGCGGGTGAGCAGTTCGACGAACGCGTCGACGACGTACCCGCGCTTCGTCTGGTGCGGGGAGTCGGCGGGGGCGTGCCGTTCGGCGAGCGACCGCAGCGCGGCGGGCGAGGCGGGCAGGGCCATCAGGGCCTTGAGCCCGGGGTCGGGGCCCAGCACGGTCACCGGCTCGGGCCGCAGGCCCTTCAGCTTGTGCAGGCCCGACCGGGGCCCGTCGCCGTCCGCGCTGTGATGACCGACCCACCGCTGCCCGTCCCGGGTGATCCAGTCGGCGTGCACCCGCCGGGCATCGCCCGTCGTCACGGTGACCCGCCAGTACCGGCCGTCGCCGGGGGCGGTCTCCGCCCGGTCCGCCGCCGCCAGCAGGACCGCCCGCGCCGAGGTGAGGTCGGTGGGCGCGCCGTCACCACCGCCGTCCCCGCCGGAGACGGCCGTGGTGACGGCGACCGCCAGCGCGGTCGCGGCGGCGGCGCCCACCAGGCCCCGCGCCCACAT
>DATADI010000277.1:0-2126 GCA_036258615.1 Thermomonospora sp.
GCGCGGGCCGCCGCCGCCATCGCCGCGTACTCCAGCTCCTCGGTGTCGCCCTCGGCGTACCACTCGCGCAGCGCCGGGGTCACCGCGTAGCCGGGCATCGGGACGGGCCCGACCTCCCCGGCGGCCAGGGCACGGGCGAGCCGGGGCAGTGTGGACGGCAGGTAGACGCGCATGACGTCAGCAGTCTGCCAGACGGACCCCGAGGAGGTCGCCGAGGCGCCCGACGGTCGTCGGCACGTCGGTGTGGTGGACGCCGACCATCCCGACCGCCTCGGCGGCCCGCACGTTGTACTCGATGTCGTCGACGAACGCGCACTCGGCCGGGTGCAGCCCGAGCAGCTCGACGGCGTGCCGGAAGATCCGCTCGTCCGGCTTGCGCAGCCCGACCTCGCTGGAGATCACCACCGCGTGGAACAGCTCGCCCCACAGCTCGCGGGGGTAGTCGTTGCCCCAGGAGTTCGACAGCAGCGCCACCCGGGCCCCGGCGGCGCGGGCCGCGCGCAGCGCCGCGTACATCGGCTCCACGGGGTGGAACGCCGCGAACATCCGCCGCAGCAGGCCCTCGCACGCCACCGGCCCGCCGTCCACCGTGCACAGCTCGGCGGCCAGCAGCCGCTCGAACTCCGCCGGGTCCAGGGTGCCGTCCTCCAGGCCGTGGATCGGGTTGACCACGCCGGCGGCCGGCTCGTACGCCTGGGTCACCCAGGCCCGCATGACGGCCTTGTAGCGGGCCTCGTCGATGCCGTCGGCGGCCAGCCAGTGCGCGACGGCGTCCTTCAGCGGGGAGGTCAGCACCCCGCCCCAGTCGGTGATCACAGCCTTGACGTCCACGGCCCGATGGTAGGCGATGCCCGGCACGGCGACCGAATCCCGTTCTGTCACACTGGCGGGCATGGACTTCGAACCCAGCCCGAAGGCGCGGGAGTACTCCGCGAAGCTGCGCGAGTTCATGGACGAGCACGTCTACCCGGCCGAACCCGTCTATGCCGCCCAGCGCGCCGAGGCCGCCGCCGCCGGAGACCCGCACGCCCTCCCGCCGGTCGTGGCGGAGCTGAAGGCCGAGGCGCGGCGGCGCGGCCTGTGGAACCTGTTCCTGCCCGACGTCTCCGGGCTGTCCAACGTCGAGTACGCCCCGCTCGCGGAGATCACCGGGCGCTCCCCCGACCTGGCCCCCGAGGCGCTGAACTGCTCGGCGCCCGACACCGGCAACATGGAGGTGCTGCACATGTTCGGCACCCCCGAGCAGCGGGAACGGTGGCTGCGCCCGCTGCTGGACGGGGAGATCCGGTCGGCGTTCGCGATGACCGAACCCGCGGTGGCCTCCTCCGACGCCACCAACATCACCACCTCGATCGTCCGGGACGGCGACGAGTACGTGGTCAACGGGCGCAAGTGGTTCATCACCGGGGCCGCCGACCCGCGGTGCGAGATCTTCATCGTGATGGGCCAGACCGACCCGGACGCGCCCGTGCACCGCCGCCAGTCGCAGGTGCTCGTGCCGCGCGACACCCCGGGCGTGACGGTGGTGCGGCACCTGCCGCTGTTCGGCTACCAGGACCAGCAGGGCCACTCGGAGATCCTGTTCGAGGACGTCCGGGTGCCGGTGACCAACCTGGTCGCCGGGGAGGGCGACGGGTTCGTGATCGCGCAGGCCCGGCTGGGACCCGGCCGGATCCACCACTGCATGCGCGCCCTGGGCATGGCCGAACGGGCGCTGGAGCTGATGGCGCGGCGGGCGGTGGGCCGGGTGGCCTTCGGCGGGCCGCTGGCCGAGCAGGGCGTCGTCCAGCAGTGGATCGCCGAGTCGCGGATGGACCTGGAGCAGGCCCGGCTGCTGACGCTCAAGACCGCCTGGCTGATCGACCGGCACGGGGCCCGGGGGGCGCGCTCGGAGATCGCCGCGATCAAGGTGGTGGTGCCCCGGGCGGCGCTGCGGGTGCTCGACCGCGCCATCCAGGTGCACGGCGCCGCCGGGGTCAGCGACGACACGCCGCTGGCCGCGATGTACGCCTGGGTCCGCGCCATGCGGATCTTCGACGGCCCGGACGAGGTGCACGTCCGCACCGTGGCCCGCCAGGAGCTGCGGGCGTACCGGGACTGAGGGCCCCCGGCCGGCCGGGCCGGCC
>DATADI010000278.1:0-4620 GCA_036258615.1 Thermomonospora sp.
CCCGCGGTCTCCAGGCAGCGGTCCAGGGGGCTGGAGACGACGGCGGCCAGGGGGACGGGGGCCAGCCGCTCCCCCAGCGCGCGGGCCTGGGCGCGGCCCCGCTCGTCCAGGGACAGGCCGGGCGTCCAGCCCGCCAGGACCGGCCCGGTCAGCTCGGTGAGGCCGTGCCGCACCAGCAGAAGCGTGATCACGGCCCCGACTCTACGAGACGCGAAGCGTCACCGGACGGGCGGAAAGGGGGGACAATGGCGGGTTGTGATCGTGGACAAGGCCATCTACCGCGACGGGCGGCGTTACGACATCGACGGCGACATCAGCGACGCCGTCGATGCCGCGCGCGGCAAGGGGCAGTGCTTCGTGTGGATCGGGCTGCACGAGCCGACCGCCGAGGAGTTCGCGCTCGTGAGCGACGAGCTGAACCTGCACCATCTCGCGGTGGAGGACGCGGTCCACGCCCATCAGCGGCCCAAGCTGGAACGCTACGGCGACACCCTGTTCGTCGTGCTGAAGACCCTGCACTACCGGGACGCGACCTCCGACATCGACGTCGGGGAGATCATGCTGTTCGTCGGGGGCGACTTCGTGGTGACGGTCCGGCACGGGCCCGCCAACCCGCTGGCGCCGGTGCGGCGGCGGCTGGAGGCGGACCCGGAGCTGATGGGCTTCGGGGCGACCGCCGTGCTGTACGCGGTCCTGGACGAGGTCGTGGACCGGTACGGGGCGGTGGCGCACGAGGTCGAGGTGGACATCATCGAGCTGGAGCGGGCGGTGTTCGCCCCGCAGGGCGGGGACGTCATCGCGGACATCTACTCGCTCAAGCGCGAGGTGCTGGAGTTCCGGTCGGCGGAGGACCCGCTGATCCCGGTGCTCCAGGAGATCGTGCGCGGCAAGTACCCCGAGTGCCGGGGCACCCTGGAGTACTTCCGTGACGTGCTCGACCACCTGCTGCGGGTGGACCAGCAGGTGGACTCGCACAACGAGTTGCTGACCAGCGTGCTGAGCGCGCACCTGGCGCTGCTGGGCAAGCAGCAGAACGAGGACATGCGGAAGATCTCCTCATGGGCGGCGATCATCGCGGTGCCGACCGCGATCGCCGGGATCTACGGGATGAACTTCGACCACATGCCCGAGCTGAAGTGGCGGATCGGGTATCCGCTGGTCATCACCGTCATGGTCACCGCCTGTGTGGTGGTGTACCGCAGGCTCCGCAAGAGCGGCTGGCTGTGAGCGCGGGCGGTCGCGGGCCGGTCAGGCCGAGATCCGGCCCGCCGCCAGCAGCGCCAGGATGAGGCCGCCGAGCGCCACCCGGTAGTAGACGAACACCAGCACCGAGTGCCGCACCAGGAACCGCAGCAGCCACGCGATCGAGGCGTAGCCGACGACGAAGGCCACCACCGTGGCCACCACCGTGGGGCCCACCGCCAGGCCCCCGTCCCCCACGTGCCGCATCTCGTACCCGCCGGAGAGCACCACCGCCGGGACCGACAGCAGGAACGAGTACCGGGCGGCGGCCTCACGCGTGTAGCCGAGGAACATCGCCCCCGTCATCGTCGAGCCCGACCGCGAGGAACCGGGGATCAGCGACAGGCACTGGAAGACCCCGATGAGCAGGCCGTCGCGCAGGGTGAGGTCGTCGACCTCGCGCCGCTGCCGCCCCGCCCACTCGGCCGCCATCAGCAGCAGCCCCATGAGGATCAGCGAGGTGGCGTTGAGCCACAGGTTGCGCGCCTGCCCCTCGACGAAGTCGCTGAACAGCAGGCCCACCAGCCCGATCGGGACGGTGCCCAGCCCGATGTACCAGCCCATCCGGGCGTCCTGGTGGGGGCGCAGCGCCGGGGTCCACAGGCTGCGCGCCCAGGTGACCGCGATCCGGGCCAGGTCGCGCCAGAAGTACAGGATGACCGCGGCCATGGTGCCGAGCTGGATGATCGCGGTGAACGCCGCCCCCGGGTCCGCCCAGCCGAGGAACTCGGGCACGAACAGCAGGTGACCGGAACTGGAGATCGGCAGGAACTCGGTGAGGCCCTGCACGACGCCCAGCACGGTCGCTTCCACGACGTCCACGGGCGGCGGCCCCCTCGTCATCCGGTGGTCACGGCATGATCGGCGCAGGTCAGGCGGGGCGGCGCGGCCCCGGAAGGGCAGCGTAACCGGCCCGCGGCCCGAACCGCCGGAGCCGCCCGGCGTGGTCGCGCCGCCGGTGACCGATACCCTGCGCACCTATGGAACAGCGTCACCTCGGGCGGAGCGGCCTGCTGGTCTCGCGGCTGGGGCTCGGCACGATGACCTGGGGGCAGGAGACCCCGCCCGACGAGGCGGCGGCGCAGCTCGCCGGGTTCGTGGACGCCGGGGGCACCTTCGTGGACACCGCCGACGTGTACGGCGACGGCGACAGCGAGCGGGTGCTGGGCCGGCTGCTGCGGGACATGGTGGCCCGCGAGGACCTCGTCGTCGGCACCAAGGCGGCCATCCGGCCCAACGGCCGCTACGACGCCTCCCGGCGGCACCTGCTGGCCGCGCTGGACGCCTCGCTGGACCGGCTCGGGACCGACCACGTGGACCTGTGGCAGCTGCACGTCTACGACCCGGACACCCCGCTGGAGGAGACCCTGTCGGCCCTGGACGAGGCGGTGGCCTCGGGCCGCACCCGTTACGTGGGGGTGTCCAACTACACCGGCTGGCAGCTCGCCAAGGCCGCCGCCTGGCAGCGCGCCTGGCCGGGCCGCGCCCCGATCGTGTCCACCCAGATGGAGTACTCCCTGCTGCACCGGGAGATCGAGCGGGAGGTCGTGCCCGCCGCCGAGGACGCCGAGGTCGGGGTGCTGCCGTGGTCCCCGCTGGGCCGCGGCGTGCTGACCGGCAAGTACCGCACCGGCATCCCCGCCGACTCCCGCGCCGCCACCACCCGCTACGCCGAGTTCGTCCGGCCCTACCTGGGCGAGCAGAGCCGGCTGATCGTGGAGTCGGTGACCACGGCCGCCGAGGGGCTGGGCGTGTCGCCGCTGGCGGTGGCGCTGTCGTGGGTGCGGGACCGGCCCGGGGTGGTCGCCCCGATCGTCGGCGCCCGCACCGCCGCCCAGCTCCTCGCGATCCTGGAGACCGAGGAGGTCGTCCTGCCCGCCGAGATCCGTGACGCACTCGATGACATCTCCGACGTCTAGCCCCGCCCTCGACCCCGACCTCGCCCGGCTGTTCGCCGAAACGGGCGTGCCCGGCTCCTACGCGCACCGCGCCGCCGACCGGCTCGGCGCGCGGGCCGCCGCCCTGCTCCGCGAGGACCCGTGGCGGCTGCTGCGGGTGCCGGGCGTGCGCCCCGAACAGGCCGACCACTTCGCCCGCCGGGTGCTTCCGGACTCCCGGCCCGACGACCCGCGGCGCGGGCGCGCGTTCGTGGTGCACGTGCTGACCGACGCCGCCCGCCAGGGGCACACGGTGATGACGCCGCAGGGGGTGCTGGCCGCGCTCGGGGCGCTGCGGGTGCCCGAGCCGGAACGGGCCGTGGAGGCGGCGCTGGACGAGGCCGACGTGGTCGCGCTGATGGAGGAGCCCGACCTTGCCGACGCCGAGGACCTCGACGAGCTTCCCGAGCCGGAGGAGACGCTGGGCCTGGCCCGGTACGCGCTGCCGGAGGAGGAGGCCGCCGAGGGACTGCGCAGGCTGACGGCGACCGCCGGGCCGCTGCTGCCGCGCGAGGTGGTCCGGTCGCTGCGCGCGGACCTGCCCGAGGACCGGTCGCTGGCGCTGACCGCGGCGGCCGGAACGGGCGTGAGCGTGCTCCTGGGCGCTCCGGACGACGTGGAGGAGGCGGTGGCCCTCATCGCCCGCGCCCTGGGCTCTGAGGGCGTGCAGACGGCCGTCCTGACGGGCACGGCGGGTGCCGCGCGGGACCTGGAGTCCGCCCGGGGGCTGTTCGAGGCGCTGGAGGGCGCGTGCCCGCCGGGCGCGCCGGGCGGGGTGGTGGCGTTCGGGCGGGGTGAGCGGAACCCTCTGGAGGCCGGGCTCGTGCTGGTGCCCGACGCCGGGAACCTGGACGTCGAGACGGCGGCGGTGCTCGCCGAGGCGTGCGCCGACGGGGCGCACCTGGTGCTGGGCGGCGATCCGGCGGGGCTCGCGCCGACGGGGCCGGGGGCGGTGCTGGCGGACGTGGTGGCCTCGGAGACCGTGCCGGTCATCGAGCTGGAGCCGGGCGCCGGGCGCGGGCCGCTGGGGGCGTTCACCGGTGCGGTGCGCCGGGGCGAGCTGGCGGCGGTCGAGGCCCCCGGCCGTGAGGTGGTCGTCGTGCCCGCCGGGGACGAGGCCGAGGTCGTGCACCGCGTGGTGCAGCTCGTCACCGACTCGATCCCCCGCGCGCTGGGCATCCCGGTCGAGGACGTCCAGGTGGTGACGCCGCTGGCGGGCGGGCAGGCGGGCGCGGCGGCGCTGAACGCCGCGCTCAAGGCGCGGCTGAACCCGGGGCCGGGCGTGTGCGGCGGGTTCGACGCCGGTGACCGGGTGATGACCGCCGTGCCGGTGGAGCGGTGGGCGGCGGGCGAGACCGGGACCGTGGTGGCCGCCTCCGCCGAGGGCCTGGAAGTGGAGTTCGGGCCCGGCGGGCCGGTCGCGGTCCCGGTGGCGCTGCTG
>DATADI010000279.1:0-8030 GCA_036258615.1 Thermomonospora sp.
CGCCGTGCTGCTGTGGACGACGGCGGGTTCGGTGATAGGCGCACTCGCGTTGTACGGAGTCGGTGCGCTGCTCGGCCGGGACCGCACGGTGGCGATCGCGGCCCGGCTGCCGCTGGTGAAGGTCGCGGACATCGAGCGGACGGAGGCGTGGTTCCTGCGGCACGGCACGAAGGCGGTGTTCTTCGGCCGGATGATCCCGATCTTCCGGAGCCTGATCTCCGTCCCGGCGGGGGTCGAGCGGATGCCGCTGGCGACCTTCCTGGGGCTCACCGCCCTCGGCAGCCTGATCTGGAACCTCACGTTCGTGCTGGCCGGTTACCAACTGGGAGAGAACTGGCACCGGGTGGAGGAGTACGTCGGCACGTACTCCAAGCTGGTGCTGGTGGTGACGGCGGTGGCCGTCCTGGGGTTCGCCGCCGTGCGGCTGGCCCGGGGGCGGCGCGGCGCCCGGGAGTCCGAGCGAGTCTGAGGGATGTGAGCGGTGAGGGGTGGCGGGCGCGTCGCGGGACTGGCGCGGACGAGCCTGCGAGGGCTGGTCGGCCTGGCGCTGGGCGCGGCCGGGGCGGTCGTGGAGGCCGTGTTCCTGGTGGTGGCCGCACTGGGGTTCGCGTACGCGTTCGTCTTCTCCAAGGGGCATGACGCGGTGCCCCGGGTGGTCGCCCGGGGCGCGGTGTGGCTCGCGGAGGCCGAGCGGCGGCGCGTGGAGACCCTGCTCGGCGGAGGCGGCGCCACCGGCGGCTACGGGCCGCTGCGGGCGCTGGCCTATCTGGTGCTGCGGCTGCCGGTGGGGCTGCTGGGCGCGGTGCTGCTGGGCCTGCTGGCCTACGGCGCCGCCGCCGCGGTCGTGCTGGCGGGCGGCTGGGCGCTCGGGTACGCGCCCGACGGGATCGAGCCGACCCCGCTGATCGTCGGCTACGTCGCGGTGGCCGGGCTGGTGCTGCTGTACCTGGACCTGCAGGGGCTCGTGGGAGTCGCCGTGCTGGAACGCCGTCTCGTGGTCCGCTGCCTGGGCCCCAGCCCCCTGGAGGCCTACGAGCGCCGCATCGCCCAGCTCTCGGAGAGCCGGGCCGAGGTCGTGGACGCGGTCAACGACGAGCGCCGCCGCATCGAACGGGACCTGCACGACGGCGTCCAGCAGCGGCTGGTCGGGCTGGCGATGCTCATCGGCCGGGCCCGCCGGTCCGGGGACCCCGAGCGGGCCGCCGAGCTGATCCGCCAGGCCCACGAGGAGTCCCAGCGGGCCCTGGAGGACCTCCGCGAGGTCGCCTGGCGGGTCTACCCCGCCGCGCTGGACACCGACGGGCTGCGGGCCGCCCTGGAGACGGTCGCCGAACGCTCGGCGGTCCCGGTGACCATCGACCACGCCCCGGACGAACGGCTGCCGTCCGCCGTCGAGACCGTCGCCTACTTCGTGGTCTGCGAGGCCGTCACCAACGCGGCCAAGCACTCGCGGGCCGGACGGGTGACCGTCACGGTGCGGCGGGAGGGCACAATGCTGCTCGTGCGCATCGAGGACGACGGGGTCGGGGGAGCCGACCCGGCGGGCGGCGGGCTGGCCGGGCTGGCCCGGCGGGTGGCGGCGCTGGACGGACGGCTGCGGGTGACCAGCCCGGCCGGGGGCCCGACGGTGATCAGCGCGGAACTGCCGTGCGGGTGACCCTGGCGGAGGACTCCACCCTGCTCCGCGAGGGACTGGTGCGGCTGCTGGCCGAGGAGGGGCACGAGGTGGTGGCCGCCGTCGGCGACGCCGACGCGCTGCTGGCCTCGGTGGCCGCCGACCCGCCGGACGTGGCGGTGGTGGACGTGCGGATGCCGCCGACCCACACCGACGAGGGCCTGCGGGCCGCGCTGACGATCCGGCGGCGGCAGCCGGGGGTCGCGGTGCTGGTGCTGTCGCAGTACGTGGAGAAGCGGTACGCCACCGAGCTGATCACCGGCGACGACGGCGGTGTCGGCTACCTGCTCAAGGACCGGGTCGGCCAGGTCGACGAGTTCCTGGAGGCCCTGGAGCGGGTGGGCTCCGGCGGCGCCGCCTTCGACCCGGAGGTGGTGCGGCAGCTGCTGGCCCGCAGTTCCCGGGCCGACCCGCTCAGCCGCCTGACGCCCCGCGAACGCGACGTGCTCGGCCTCATGGCGCAGGGCCACACCAACGCCTCCATCGCCGCGCACCTGCACGTCTCGCAGAGCGCGGTGGAGAAGCACGTCAACGCCATCTTCGACAAGCTCGACCTGCTGGACTCGCGCGGTTTCAGCCGCCGGGTCCTGGCCGTGCTGCGCTACCTGGACTCCTGAGGCTCCGGCGGGGCCGCGTCGATCCGGTACCGGACCCCGCCCACCGCCCGCGCCCGCCGGTGCAGGGCGAGGTTCGCGGCCACCATCGCCTCGGGCGAGGCCGCCCCCGGCGACGCCGTCCGCAGCATCCCCAGCATCACCGCGTCCCGGGGCAGGCCCAGCGCGGGCACCTCGCACCCGGCGACCGGGTTCACCAGCACCACGCCGCTGAGCCCCAGCTCGGCGGGCCCGGTTTCGGCGAGCGTGGCCTCGACGACCTCCAGGGCGCGCCGGGCGGGCACGAACACGATGCCCCAGGGGTGCGGGCGCGCCCACTCGCCCGACACGACGAGCCGTTCGACGTCCGGGCGCATCCGGTCGGCGAACTCCGGGAACGGCATCTCCCGCACCTGGAAGGCCCCGCCGGGCACGGCACCGTCGCCGTGGACCGCCGCCGTCAGCTCGAACCGCCAGGCCGGGTCCAGCTTGGCCTGCCCGATGACGTGGTCGGCCCGGATCCGCCGCTGGGCGTCCAGCAGCGCGCCCGCCGTCGCGTAGGCGAACCTGGCGACGCGGACCCGCTCCGGCGCGGGCACCAGGCGCAGCGCCGCCCTGGTGATCACCCCGTGCCGCCCCAGGCCCGCCCGCACCGCGTCGAACAGGTCCCGCCGCGTGCCGGGGGAGCAGGTGACGAGTGCGCCCCCGGGGGTGGCGACCTCCAGCTCCAGCACGTGGTCGGCCTGGGTGCCGTACCGGTGCGAGGAACTGCCGACGCCGCCCGCCGACAGGGTGCCGCCGACGGTCACGTCGAGGTAGTCGGTGAGGACCGGGGGAGTGCGGCCGTGCGGCAGCGTCGCCTCCAGCACCTGCCGCCACGTCGCCCCGGCGTCCACCACGACCCGGTCGGGCCGCACCTCGTGGATCGCGCACAGGCCCCGCATGTCCAGGGACACTCCGGTGGTCTGCGCCTGCCCGTGGGTCGAGTGGCCGCAGCCGCGCGGGACCACCGGCCGGGGCGCCTCCCGCAGCAGCGCCGCGACCTCCCGCGCCGTCGCCGGCCGCACGGTCTCCTGCGGGACGAGGTGGACGATCGCACCGAAGTCGGTCGGCATTGGTCTGTGTCTCCCCGTTACGGGATGATGGGGACATGCGTGATACGGGCGCGGGAGGTTCCCGGCCGAGTATCCCCCGGACGCGGAGTGCCGCGCGCTCCTCCCGCCCCGACGCCTCTGACCAGTGACGAACGTGATCGAGCACATGGTTCCGCCGGGATTCGACCGCCCTTTTCCGGGCATGTGATCATGGACTTTCGGGAGGTTGTGCGTGCGCAGCGAGTTCGTGGTGGTGGCCAACCGGTTGCCGGTCGACCGGGTCGTGGGCGAGGACGGGACCGCCTCCTGGCGACGCAGCCCCGGCGGCCTGGTGACCGCCATCGCGCCGGTGATGAAGTCCCGCCAGGGGGCCTGGATCGGCTGGTCGGGTGCGGCCGACGAGGAGCTGAAGCCGTTCGAGGAGGACGGCATGGCGCTGATCCCGGTGCCGCTGTCGGCGCTGGAGGTGGAGCGCTACTACGAGGGGTTCTCCAACGCGACGCTGTGGCCCCTGTACCACGACGTGATCGCCCCCCCGGTGTACGAGCGCAAGCTGTGGGACGTCTACGTCCGGGTCAACCGGCGGTTCGCCGAGGCCGCCGCCCGGGTCGCCGCCGACGGGGCCGTGGTGTGGGTGCAGGACTACCAGCTCCAGCTCGTCCCGGCGATGCTCCGCGAGCTGCGCCCGGACCTGCGGATCGGCTTCTTCCTGCACATCCCGTTCCCGCCGCAGGAGCTGTTCTGGCAGCTGCCGTGGCGGCGGCAGATCATCGAGGGGCTGCTGGGCGCCGACCTGGTCGGGTTCCAGCGGCCCGGCGCCGCCGCCAACTTCCTGCGGCTGGCCCGGCGGCTGCTGGACGGCCGCACCAGCGGGCAGTTCGCCTTCGTCGGCGACCGGACGGTGCGGGCCGCCGCGTTCCCGATCTCGGTGGACGTCCGCGAGCTGGAGGCGCTGATCAACGATCCGTCGGTGCGGCGGCGCGCCGACGAGATCCGCGCCGACCTGAACGGCGCCAAGGTGCTGCTCGGCGTGGACCGGCTCGACTACACCAAGGGCATCGCGCAGCGGCTCCAGGCGTTCGGTGAGCTGTTCCGCGACGGCGACCTCAAGCCGGGCGAGGCGGTGATGGTCCAGATCGCCACCCCGAGCCGGGAGCGGGTCGAGCAGTACCGGCTGCTGCGCGACCTGATCGAGCAGCAGGTCGGCCGGATCAACGGCGACCACGCCGAGCTGGGCGTGCCGGTGGTGCACTACCTGCACACCTCCTACGACCGCGCCGAGCTGGCCGCGCTGTACCTGGCGGCCGACGTCATGGTGGTGACGCCGCTGCGCGACGGGATGAACCTGGTCGCCAAGGAGTACGTCGCCTGCCGGGCCGACCACCGGGGGGCCCTGGTGCTGAGCGAGTTCGCCGGCGCCGCCGACGAGCTGAAGCGCTCCTACCTGGTCAACCCCTACGACATCAACGGGCTCAAGAGCACCCTGCTGGAGGCGCTGCGGGCCGAGCCCGCCGAGCAGGCCCGCAGGATGCGGCCGATGCGCAAGCGGGTGCTGGAGCACGACGTGGACCGCTGGGCGCGGGAGTTCCTCACCGCGCTGGAGGAGCCGCAGCACCTCGACCAGCCCTCGGCGCGCTGAGGGCGTCGCACGGCGGGGCCGGGCACGGGCCCGGCCCCCGGGGTCACAGCCGCGGGCCGTGCAGCTCGAAGGCGGCCCAGACGGCCTTGCCGCCGCTGGTCAGCGGGGCCCACCCCCAGGCGCTGCTGAGCGCCTCGACGACCATCAGGCCGCGTCCGCTCTCGCTGAACCGGTCGGTCTCGGCCCCGGCGGCGCGCGGGATGTGGTCGCTCGGGTCGGTCACCACCACGACCAGCCGCCGCGGGTGCCGGAACAGGGCGAGCTGCACCGGGCAGAGCTGGGCGGCGGGCGGCAGCCCGTCCAGGCCGTAGCGCACCGCGTTGGTGACCAGCTCCGAGACGACCATCGTCACGTCCTCGGCCTGGTCGCCCATCTCCCAGTCGCCGAGCGTGCGGGCGGTGAAGTCGCGCGCGGCCCGGGGCGAGCCCGCCTCGGTGCGCAGCACGACCCGCGCGGTGCGGGGGCTGCCGGACGGCGGGATCGGCCAGTGCCCGGGCGGCCGGGGGGACTGGTCCAGCGCGGACAGCCACCAGTGCCGCCGCCCTTCCCTGACGGGCGTGTCGATGGCGTCGTCTGCCTGGTCAAGGATCATCGCGATAAACCCCAGAGGCTGTCGGTGGCCTGTGTTCGCTATCTTGCTCCCGTTGTTGTGCAGGTGCAAGCGCGTCTGCAAGAACGGATGCACGTGCATTCAGTACAGTAGGTCCCTGGGTGGGGCTCTGTCCAAGGGGGCGAGAGTATGTACGACGTCAGCCTGTCATCCGGCGGTGACCGGGAGCTGGTCTGGCAGAAGAGCCGCCGCAGCAACCCCAGCGGCAACTGCGTCGAAATGGCCCAGCTTCCCACGGGGGAGATCGCTGTCCGAAACTCCCGGTACCCGCACGGACCGGTGCTGGTCTACACCAGAGAGGAGATCGAGGCCTTCGTCGGGGGCGCCAAGGACGGCGACTTCGACCATCTGATCGCCTGACGCCGCGGCCGGCCGGTTCGCGGGAGTGACCCCCGGTTCCCCGTTTGCCCGGGGTTTCGCCCGCCCGGCGGGCCCGCCGGAGGGCCGACGGTCCGTGCCGGTGCCGTCGGCCCCTCCGCCGGAGCCCTTCTGCGCGGTCCTGCCACCCGGTGACCCTTCGTGGTGGAATACTTGCGGATCGAGGTCCACGGGGGTGGTCATGATCATTGCCGAGCCGTGCCCCGACCGCGGCGAACCCGCGCGGGGCGGGCCCACCGCGCTGCGCATCATGCTGGGCGCCGAGCTACGGCGTCTCCGGGAGGCCGCCGGGCTGTCCCGCGAGGCGGCCGGGGAGCTCATCCGCGCCTCCGAGTCCAAGATCAGCCGCCTGGAGCTGGGCCGGGTCTCGTTCAAGCGGCGCGACCTCGCCGACCTGCTCGCCGGGTACGGGCTCGCCGCCGAGCAGGACCCGCGGCGCGCCGCCCTGCTGGCGCTGGCCGCGCAGGCCAATCGTCCCGGCTGGTGGCACCGGTACTCCGACGTCGTCCCGCACTGGTTCCAGACCTACGTGGGCCTGGAGCACGACGCCACGCTGATCCGCGCGTACGAGGTGCAGTTCGTGCCGGGCCTGCTGCAGACCCGCGACTACGCCCGCGCCGTCGCCCGGCTGGGCCACCCGTCCGCCACCGAGGCGGAGGTCGAGCGCCGCGTCCAGGTGCGCATGGAGCGTCAGCGGATCCTCGGCGGCGGCGGTCCCCGGCTGTGGGCGGTGATGGACGAGGCGGCGCTGTGCCGTCCGGTCGGCGGGCGCGCGGTGATGCGCGACCAGCTCCGGCACCTGGTCGAGACGGCCTCCCGGCCCGGTGTCACGCTCCAGGTGGTGCCGTTCGAGCGGGGCGGGCACGCCGCGGCGGGCGGCGCGTTCAGCATCCTGCGGTTCGCCGAGCCGGAGCTGCCCGACATCGTCTACCTGGAGCAGCTCACCAGCGCCCTGTACGTCGACAAGCCGTCCGACGTGTACCGCTACCTCGCGGTGATGGAGCGGCTGTGCCTGGACGCCGAGCCGCCGTCGGCGACCCCCGACGTCATCGGGCGGATCCTGCGCGAGCTGTGACCGGGGCCTGCCCGCGGGCGGGCTCCAGCACGCCGGTCTCGGTGACCAGCGCGTCGACCAGCCGGGCCGGGGTGACGTCGAAGGCCGGGTTGAAGCCGCGCGAGGCCGCCGGGGCCGTGCGCACGCCGTCCCAGCCGAGCACCTCGGCCTCGTCCCGCAGCTCCACGGGGATGCCCGCGCCGGTCGCCGTCGCCGGGTCGACGGTGGTCCACGGCGCCGCCACCACGAACGGGATCCCGGCGTCGGCGCAGGCCAGCGCCACGCCCAGGGTGCCGATCTTGTTGGCCACGTCGCCGTTGGCGGCGATCCGGTCGGCCCCGACGACGGCCACGTCCACCAGGCCCCGCACGATGGTGCTCGCCGCGGCGGCGTCGGCCTGCACGCGGTGCGGGATCCCGTCGCGGGCCAGTTCCCAGGCGGTCAGCCGGGACCCCTGCAGCAGCGGCCGGGTCTCGTCGGCGTACACCGTCTCCACCAGGCCCCGCGCGTGCAGCTCGCGGACGACGCCGAGCGCGGTGCCCCATCCGGCGGTCGCCAGCGAGCCGGTGTTGCAGTGCGTCAGGACGCGCAGGGGACGCCGGGAGACCCGGGCCAGGATCCAGTCCGCGCCGTGCGCTCCCAGGGCGCGGTTGGCCGCCACGTCCTCGCGCAGCACCCGTTCCGCCTCGGCGGCCACACGGGTCACGCCGTCCTCCATGAAGGGGCGGACGCGGTCGACGCCCGCCGCCAGGTTGACGGCGGTGGGGCGGGCCGTGCGGATCCGTTCGACGGCGGCCTCCAGGGCCTCACGGTCCCAGCCCTCGCGTTCGGCCTGGCGCATCGCGACGACCACCCCGTACGCGCCCGCCACGCCGAGCGCCGGGGCGCCCCGCACCACCAGCCGCCGGATCGCGTCCACCAGGACGTCCACGTCGCGGATCTCCAGGTGCGCCAGGCGGCCGGGCAGCACGGTCTGGTCGATCAGCC
>DATADI010000280.1:0-6599 GCA_036258615.1 Thermomonospora sp.
TCGGCCAGCCGACCACGGCACCAGACGCACCACCGCCTGGCCGATCCGCCGTGTCCCCGGACACCGCGGCACCCGGCCGTTCCGCCGCGACCACGAACGCAACGCCACCCGGACACCCGGCCGCCACGCAGGACGTGCCGCCGCCCGGCCAACCTGCCGTGCCCCCGGACACGGCGGCGACCGGCCGACCCGTGACGGCCCAGGACGCACTGTCGCTCGGCCAGCCAGCCACGGCCCGAGAGGCAGCGCCACCCGGCCACCCCATTGGAGTCCCTGACACAGCGGCACCCGGGCGTCCCGCCGCGACCACGGACGCCCCGCCACCTGGGCACCCCACCGTCACTCAGGACGTGCCGCCGCCCGGCCAACCTGCCGTGCCCTCGGACACGGCGGCGACCGGCCGACCCGTGACGGCCCAGGACGCGCCGCCGCTCGGCCAGCCGACCACGGCACCAGACGCACCACCGCCTGGCCGATCCGCCGTGTCCCCGGACACCGCGGCACCCGGCCGTTCCGCCGCGACCACGAACGCAACGCCACCCGGACACCCGGCCGCCACTCAGGACGTGCCGCCGCCTGGCCAACCTGCCGTGCCCCCGGACACGGCGGCGACCGGCCATCCCCCCGTGGCCCAGGACGCACCGTCGCTCGGCCAGCCAGCCACGGCCCCAGAGGCAGCGGCACCCGGCCACTCCGTTGGGGCCCCGGATGCAGCGGCACCCGGCCGTCCCGTCGCGACCGCGGACGCGGCGCCGCTCGGCCACCCTCTTGCCCCAGACGCGCCGCCGCCCGGCCGAGCCGTCGTGCCTCGGGATGCAGCAGCACCTGGCCGTTCCGCCGTGACAACGGATGCGACGCCACCCGGCGAACCTGCCGTGGCCCAGGACGCGTCGGCGGCCGGCCGTTCCACGGGGGTCCCGGATGCGTCGTCATCCGGCCAGTCCGCGGTGGGCCAGCATGGAGCACCGCCTGGACACTCCGCCGGGGCTCCGGACACGGTGGGGGCCGGGCGTCCCGCCGGGGCCCAGGGTGGTGCGCCGGGCTCCCGGGACGGGGGGGCGCTCGGCTCGCCCGGTGGGGGGCAGGAAACGGCGGTGTCGGGGGATCCGGCGACCCGGGACACCGAGCCGCTGGGGCTCACGTCGCCGCCACCGGTGGGGCGCGCGGAGGTGGCCGAGCCCGGCGCGGACGCGCCGGGGGGTGCCCCGGGCGGTCCCGAGTTCCAGCCCGCCAACGACGTCGAGCGGGGGTTGCTGCGGGCGTCCGCCGCCGGTGACCAGGACGGGTACCTGGCGGCGCTGGCGACCGCCGAGGTGCTGCTGCCCGTTCCGCAGGACATGGACTACGCGCTGCGGCCGGGCCGCCAGGGCTTTCCCTGGCAGACCCGCGAGGTGGACGGGACGACCGTCGTGCCGGTGTTCACCTCGCCCGAACGCATGCGTGACGTGACCGGTGAGCCGGTCGCCCCGCTGGGGCAGGGTGGGGCGGAGTTCGTCGCGCTGCCGTTCGTGGCGGTGGCCCGCTACTGGCCCGACCACTCCTGGGCCCCGGCGGTCAACCCCGGGACGCCCGTCGGCGCGACCGTGCCGGGGGAACGGCTCAAGGCGTTGTCCGAGTGGGCCGACCAGATCACGGCGCAGCGCATGGCGGAGGGTTTCGAGCCGCAGAACGACATCGAGCGCAAGCTGTTCGAGGCGGCCACCCGGCGCGACGGCGACGCCTTCTTCAAGGTGCTGCTGAGCGCCCAGGTGCTCGTCCCGGCCGATCCGGAGACGCCGTGGGGCATCCATCCGGGTGAGCGTGAGTTCCCCTGGCGTCCGGTGCCGGTGCGGGGTGCGCCCGCCGTCCAGGTGTTCACGTCCCTGCGGTGGATGCACGAGACCATCGGCCCGTCCCGGTTCGTGATGCCCGCCCTGGTGGAGGTCCTGGCCGCCTGGCCGGACGTCGAGTGGACGCTCGTCGTCAACCCCGGCACGCCGATCAACGCCATCATGCCGGGCGACCGCGTCCGGGCGCTCGCGGAGATCGCCGGTCCCCCGGCCTCCGACGAGCCCGCCGCCTCCCCCGCCCCCGACGACCCGGCCGTCACCCGCCCGCAGCCCATCGTGCCCGCGACGACCACTGCCCCGGCCACCCCGGATCGCCTGGTCGCGGGAGCCCCCGACCGCTCCCCGGGCGAACCGGCACCCGGCGTCGTGGCCGCCGCCGCACGCCCTGCCACGCCGGGTACGACGGAGCCCGGCGCTCCGGAGGCCCCCAGCGGCCAGGCTTCCGCGACGCCCCCGGGGTCGCCCGCGACGGCGGACGCCCAGCACCTCCGCCCGGCCTCGGACACCACCGGGCCCGGCGAGCCGGACGGCGTCCCAGACCGTGCCGCCCACGAGGCTCCCGCCTCCGGCCCGGCTCCCTCGGCTCCGACCGGGACTCCCGAGCACACGGCCACGGAGCCCGCAGGCACGCTCGGCGCCCCACCGGCCTCCGCGCCGGGTGCCCCGCCCACCGCGACTGCTCCGGGGGCCCCTGCGACGGAGGCCCCTGAAGGCGCGGATCCGCAGGGCGACTGGGTCCCGGCGCGGCGGGACGCAGCGCGCGCCCAGGCGCGGCAGCCGGGGCCGGAGGAGGCACCGGAGCCGGAGTTCGAGCCCGGGAACCGGATCGACCAGGAGTTGTACGAGGCGGCGCTGGCCGGGGACACCGACGCGTTCCTGCGGGTGCTGCTGGCCGCGAACGTGCTGGTGCCGATCCCGGCGGACGCGCCGCTGGAGGTCACGCCCGTCCAGCCGGAGTTCCGGTGGGAGGCGGCGATGCGGGACGCCTCCTCGGTGCAGGTGTTCACCTCGCTGGTGCGGCTGCGGGAGGCGCTCCCGGCGTCCAGGTTCGTGTACGCCGACTTCCGTGAGCTGATCGGGGCGTGGCCGCGTACCGACTGGGCGATGCTGCTGAACCCGGGGACCCGCATCGGCGCGTCCCTGCTCGGCGACCAGGTGCAGGCCCTGAGCGAGTGGGCCGTCCGGGTGGGGCTGATCCGGCCGCGTCCGCCCGCCGACCCGACGCAGACCCTCGTCGACCCCCCGTTCGGCCAGGGCGCGCAGGGCCCTGTGCACGCGGCGGCGGGAGACCCCACCGAGACGACGGTGGACCCGGTGCACAGGGGCGATCCCACGGAGACGATGGTCGACTTCGGCCGTGCCCCGGCGGACGCCGATCCGGCCGCGACCGTGACCGACCCGTCGCTCCTGACCCCCGGGCCGACGGGCCCGCAGGCCGCGGATCGCTTCGTGGCCGGGCAGGCGAGCCCGCCGGGCGAGGCGAGGCAGGCAGACCCGTGGGCGGGGGCCGACCCGGCGGAGACGGTCGTCGACCCAGGGTGGCGCATCGTCGACGAGGAGCCCGCCGCCCAGGCGCCCAACGGCGTGCCGTCGCCGTTCGGGCGGGAGCCGGACGGCGACGGGATGCCCGAGCAGCCGGTCGTCTTCCAGAAGGTGCTGCCCCACGGCCACGTCGGCTGGTATCTCGAACAGGGCTACGACCGGGTGGGCGGCTTCGTGCACCCCGTCGCCGACGTGACCGACCTGCAGACGCCCGCGCAGTTGTACGAGGCGCTGGGCCTGCTGTACGAGGACTCCCCGTTCTCCCCGTCCGACGAGGGCGTGTACGTGATCCGGTGGCCGGGCTTCTGCCCGGGGCTGTACCGCATCCCGTTCGGCGGGCAGACCGACGAGGACGTGCGCGCCTGGGGTGACGCGGGCTGGGTGCAGGAACGGCCGCCGTTCGTCGGCACGGGGTTCGCGCCCGGCAGCGCCGGGTCGATCCGGGAGTACAAGGTCGACAGCGCGCGGCTGCCCTACGGAGCGGAGATGTACTACCTCGACCGGAACCGTACCGAGCGGTTCATCGCCATGTACGACCCGGACCGGCTCGCCTGGGTGCGGCCGGGCGGCGACGAGGACGACACGGTCGCCGACGGGCGGCCGGCGGGCGACCGGGCGGAGGCCGCGCAGTGATCAGGGACGGCTACCTGGCGCGCTGGCGTGGCCGGGAGTACGAGGCGGGCCCGGGCGCGGACGGCGAGGTGCGGCTGTACACCTCCGAGCCCGCCGAGGGGTTCGAGGAGATCCGCCCGGGGCGGCACCGGCGGCTGGTCCCTCCGGACGAGATCGAGGGCATCCGCTACGTGCGGACGGCGTGCACGTGGCGGGGCGAGCCGTTCCTGGTGGTCGGCGAGCACGACACCTGGCTGCGGGTGGAGTACGCGGGCGGCCGGGCCGACGTCGCCGAGCGGCTGGAGCTGGACCGCATCGACCACGGGGTGTGGCAGGCGTGGGCCGCCCGTTCCGAGGTCGAGGACCTGCGTGAGGAATTCGTCTGAGGACACGCCCGGCATCGGGTTGATTCACCCGCCTCATCCGTGTTCGCATGAATCCGGACCACCACGCGAGGGTAAAGGGCGGTTCGGCGGTCCCTGACGCGGCGCAGGCGGGGGCCGTCCGGACGCGAGGGGCGAGGCGACGGAGGTGCGGGGGAGTGTTCCGGTCGGTGGACCATCCGGTCCGCGTGGGGCTCGGCACGGCGGCGATCATCGCGATGGGGGCCGTGGGCGCGTCCCTCCCGGCGTGGGCGGATCCGAGCCCGCCGGTGACCCGAACGCCCTCGACGCCGCCCCCGGACGCGCCGGGGTCGCCCGGCCCCAGCCCCACCCCCGCGCCGGTGCCGTGGGGCCTGGAGGTCACCGTCACCGTGCCGGACCGCGACGTCTTCGAGGGCGACGAGGTCACCGCGACCGTCGAGGTGCGGGCCGAGCGGGCCACCCCGCACACCCTGCTGCGGCTGACGGCGGGCGGGCGTCCCGTCCCCGAGCTGTCGCGGTGCGCCGACAAGCCCTGTGACCTGGGCAGGGTCGGCTGGCGCGGCAAGGAGCTGAAGGTCGTCGTGACGATCCCGAAGAAGATCCGTTCGGGGAAGGTCACGCTCACCGCCGAGGTGTCCGGCGAGGGCGCCCGGGACGACGCGTTCACCCGGAAGATCGAGGTGCGGCGGAAGCTGGACCCGTCGCCGTCGCCCTCCCCCACCAAGAGCGGGTCGAGCACCCCACCGCTGTCGGGCGGCGGCGGCACCTCCTACACGCCGCCCGCGCCCAACGGCAGCTTCGACCCCCGGGTCCCGTCCCCGAACGTGGACCTGCCGCCGGTCACGCCGCCCGCGCCGTCGGTGGCCCCCAACGCCCTGGCCCTGTCACCGCAGAGCGCTCTGCGCAGCAACGACACCCCGGGGGCGCAGGAGCTGGAGTTCGAGCGGCTGGCCAGCACCCAGGCGGCGTGGCTGTCGGCGCTGCTGGTGGCGTTCGCGCTGCTGCTCACCCAGCTCCGGCTGGGCCGCCGTCGCGCCAGGCCGCGCGGCGGAACGCACCGCCGGTCATGACCGCATGAGGCCATAACAGGCGATGGACGCGGCGGCGACGACGTTCAGCGAGTCCACGCCGCGGTCCATCGCCTCGGCGCTCATCGGGATGCAGACCGCCTCGTCGGCCGCCTTCAGCCAGCGCGACGACAGCCCGTCGCCCTCCGAGCCGAGCATGAGCGCGACCCGTTCGCCCGTGACGGCCTTCTCGATGGGCACGGCGGACTGGTCCGGGGTCAGCGCCAGCAGCCGGAACCCCGCCGCGCGCAGCTCGCCGAGGCCGTGGTGCCAGTCGGTCATCCGGGCGTACGGGATCGCGAAGACCGCGCCCATCGACACCTTGACGGCCCGGCGGTAGAGCGGGTCGGCGCACCGCGGCGACAGGACGACGGCGTCCACCCCGAGCGCGGCGGCGCACCGGAAGACGGCCCCGACGTTGCCGTGGTCGACGAGGTCCTCCAGCACCAGCACGCGGCGGGCGTCCCGGATCAGCTCGGCGACGGCGGGCAGCGGCGTCCGCGTCATGGCGGCCAGGGCGCCCCGGTGCACCGCGAACCCGACGATGCCCTCCAGGACGCGCTCGTCGGCGACGTACACGGGGGCGTCCACCCGGTCGAGCAGGTCACGCAGCGGCTCCACCCACCGGGGGGCCATCAGCAGCGACCGGACGGGGTGGCCGGTCTCGACCGCCCTGCGGATCACCTTCTCGCCCTCGGCGATGAACAGCCCGTGCTCGGCCTCCAGGCTCTTGCGGAGCTGCACGTCGCGCAGGCGGACGTACTCGCCGAGCCGGGGGTCGGCGGCATCCTCGACCGGGACCAGACGCGCCATGCGTCCAGTCTGCCGGTTCCAAGGCCGTGCCCCGGCCCGGCGGCCGGGTCAGGGGAGGCGGAGGTCGGCGTAGACGGCGCGGTGGTCGCTGCCGTCGAGGTCGTACACCCGCACCTCGCGGACGGCGCAGCGGCGGTCGACCAGGACGTGGTCGATGGTCAGCGGGCTGCGCGTCCCGCCGGACAGGCCCCAGGTCGGGACCAGGCCCTTGCCCGCGCGGTCGGCGGCGTCGGCGTAGCCCCGGGACAGCACGCGCCGCAGGTGGGCGTGGTCGAGCGTGGCGTTGAAGTCGCCCGCCAGGATCCGCGGCGGGCCGGACGAGGGCGCGGGCGGCAGCGCCGACACCCCGGCCTCCCATTCCGGAACCGTGC
>DATADI010000281.1:0-9819 GCA_036258615.1 Thermomonospora sp.
TTCGGGCCGGTGAGCACCAGCTCGTAGGCGTCGCCCGTGAAGGGGATCTCGACGCGTTCGAGGCGGGCGACGTCGAAGTGGCGGGGGCGGGGCAGTTCGCCCGCGTAGGGGTAGAGGGCGAGGTGCACGCTCTCGGCGCCCCGGTTGGCCAGGTCGAGCCTCAGGGAGCGCGCGGACGCGGTCAGGGACGCCTCCGGCTGGTAGGGCAGCGGGCGGGCGGGGCGGCTGCCGGGCTCCTGGCCGGGCATCCGCTGGTCGGCGGGCGGGGTGGGCCGCCACCGGCCGGTGAAGGGCGGGACCTCGCCCGGCGGGGTGATCCGGGGCGGGCGGCCGGCGGCGCGGAAGTCGAACACCGAGGTCAGGTCACCGGCCACGGTGCGCCGCCAGTCGCTGATGTGCGGGGCGCGCAGCCCGAGCCACCGTTCGGTGAACCGCACGAGGGAGGAGTGGTCGAAGACCTGCGAGTTGACGAAGCCGCCGATCGTCCAGGGGGACACCACGATCATCGGGACGCGGAAGCCCAGCCCGATCGGCTTGCCGTCGAAGTACTCGTCCGCCACCGACGCGGGAGGGATGGGCGGCGGGACGTGGTCGAAGTAGCCGTCATTTTCGTCGTAGGTGATGAACAGCGCGGTGGTGGACCACACCTCGGGGTCGGAGGCGATGGCGTCCAGGATCTCGTAGGTGATCCGGGCGCTCTGGATCGGCGAGGAGGCCCCGGGGTGCTCGGAGTCGGCGGCCGAGGGCACCAGATACGACACCTTCGGCAGCCGTCCGTTCTCGACGTCGGCGCGGAACCGGGCGGCCAGGCTGCCCGGCTCGTGCCGCCGCAGAGCGCGCTCGAACAGGCTCCGCTCGGCGGCGGGCAGGGCCGCGACCTTGCCGTCGAGGTCCTTGAGCAGTTGCTGACGGGTCGCGGCGTCCGCGCTGAGCACCGCGCCGTAGAACGACTCGATGGACTTGTACCTGGCGGGGATCACCTTGGCGGCGACGCGCTTGAAGGTGGCGAAGAACTCGATGTTGTTGTCGGTGAAGTTGTCCCACTCCTGGTACACCTGCCAGGAGACGCCCGCCTTCTCCATCAGCTCGGCGTAGGTGCCCCACGTGTAGCCGGGGTGGGCGTCGGAGTAGGCGGCGTTGGTCACCGCGCGCCTGCCGTCGGCCTCGAAGCCGGTGTAGCCGGAGACGAAGTAGTTGCGGTTGGGGCTGGTGGAGCTGAACACCGAGCAGTGGTAGGCGTCGCAGATGGTGAAGGTGTCGGCCAGCTCGTACTGGAGGGGGATGTCCTGCCGCTCCAGGTAGGTCATGGTCGCGGGGGTCTTGGCCGCGATCCAGCCGTTGTTCCAGCCCTCGGCGTGCGCGCGCTGCCCGTCCGGCCAGCCGTGCGGCAGGTCGCCCATCCACTGCGGGTCCCTGCCCGCGGTGCGGGCGGCCTCGCGCAGCGAGAACGGCAGCACCTTGCCGGTTCCCGAGGGCTGCTCGAACACCGAGCCGCCGCCCGGCAGCCGGATCGCGTTGCGGTCGGCGTAGCCGCGCACGCCGCGCAGCCGTCCGAAGTAGTGGTCGAACGAGCGGTTCTCCTGCATCAGGAAGACCACGTGCCGGATGGCCCGCAGCCCGCCGGGGCGGACCGGGAGGGCGAGCGCGGCGTGCACGGACGGGGGCAGGAGGGAGCCCGCGAGGGCGCCGCCGCCCACGACGGCGCCGCCCGCGAGGAAACGGCGGCGGCCGAAGCCGCCGCCGGAAATGTCGGTGTTCATGGGAGTTTTCTCGTGCAGGGCGGTTACGCCCGCCGTACTCCCGTGCCACCTGCCGGTTTCCGCCCTGGGAACGTTCCGGGCGGCCGGGGTCAGCCGTGCGGGCGGTCCTCGGGGTCGGTCTTGGTGGGCGCGTCGGCGATCTCCCCGGCGCCGCCGCCCCGGCGGGCCTCGCCGCCGGTGGCCGACAGCGTCCCGCCGACCGTCTCGGAGATCACCCGGGGCTCGTCCAGGACGACGTCGGAGAAGATCCCGACCGCCAGCCCCAGGATCCCGCTCAGCACGACGATCGCGGCGCCCACGCCGAACAGCACCCAGTTCGGGCCGATGCACAGGGCGACGCCGCCGACGGTGAACCCCGTGATGCTGACCGCCACGACCGCCCACGAACTCGGCCGCCCGCCATGACTACCGGACATTGATCCTCCCATCGGGACGCGCTCGGGCGTCCTTCCTACCAGCCGGGACCGGCTAGTGGACACCCAGGACGCCGAGCACGACCAGGGCGCCGAAGTGCAGCACGGCCGTGATGACCAGCATCGCGACGAAGATGTACTTCGCCGTGGGGTGGTCGAAGTACTTGCCGCCGGTCGCCGGGCGCGCCCGCTGCTCGGCCTGCCGCTGCGCGAGCTGCCGCTCCAGCGGCTGGAAGCCGAAGGGCCTCTTGAAGGTCGGCATTCGCGTCTCCCGGGGGTCCGTCCGCGGCTATAGTTGGTGCACAAAACGTTGGTGCGCTCACTATAGCCCGGCACTGGTCCGGGGGCGGGAGGGGCCCATGGGTGACCTGCGTGACATCCCCGATCCGCTGGCCCTGGAGAACCAGGTGTGCTTCGCGCTGGCGGTCGCGGCGCGCGGCGTGGTGGCGGCCTACCGCCCCCTACTGGAGCCGATGGGGCTGACCCATCCGCAGTACCTGGTGATGCTGGCGCTGTGGCAGCACCGGCGGCTGTCGGTCAAGGAGCTGGGCGCGCTCCTGCAGCTCGACCCGGGGACGCTGTCGCCGCTGCTCAAGCGGCTGGAGGCGGCCGGGCTGGTGCGCCGCGACCGCGACAGCCGCGACGAACGGCTGCTCCGGGTCACCCTGACGCCGCGGGGCCGGGAGCTGCGGGCCCAGGCGGAGCGGATCCCGGCGGCCATCCTCGAACGCCTCGGCATGGACCTGGCGGAGCTGCAGGCACTGCACGCGGCGCTGACCCGGGTGATCGCCGCCGCCGGGAACGCGGTGGCCGCCGGTCCGGGCGTCACCGGAAGGTGAGTCCGCCGACCCCCAGGGCGAGCGAGAGCACGGCCGCCGCGCACGCCGGGGCCGAGGCCCACACCCCCGGCGGACGGCGGCCCGGGACGGCGCGGCCGAACACCGGGACGATCCACCGCAGGTAGTAGAAGACGCTGGCGACCGTGTTGACCGCCGCGAGCACGGCCAGCCAGCCGTACGCCCCGTCGATCGCCGCGCCGAACGCCAGCAGCTTGCCGACGAACACGGCCGTCGGGGGCGTGCCGACGAGGCCGAGCAGGCACACGACCAGGGCCAGCGCCAGTGCGGGCGACCGCCGTGCCAGGCCCGCGTGGTCGGCGAGGTCGTCGCTCCCCCAGGCCACCACCACGGCGAACGCGCCGAGGTTGGTGACGGCGTAGGCGGCCAGGTAGAACAGCAGCGCCGGTTCGGCGAGGTCGGTACGGCCCGCCACCGCGACCGGCATGAGCAGGTACCCGGCCTGGCTGATCGTCGAGTACGCCAGCAGCCGCCGGACGTTGCCCTGGCCGAACGCCGCGAGGTTGCCCAGCGTCATGGTGGCCGCCGCGACCACCGCGACGAACATCCGCCAGTCGACGGCGGCGCCGGGGAGCGCCTCCTGGGCGAGGCGGAACGCGGCGGCCAGCGCCCCCACCTTCGGCACCGTCGTGACGAAAGCGGCGACGACCGGAGGGGCACCCTCGGTGACGTCCGGCACCCAGTAGTGCGCGGGCACTCCACCGGCCTTGAACAGCACTCCGGCGAACAGCGCCACCACCCCGACCGCGACCACGCCCCGGGGAGCCTGCCCGAGGCCCTCCCCCAGCATCCGGTACGACGTGCCGCCCGCGACCCCGTACAGCAGCGTGACCCCGGTGAGCATGACGATGCCGAGCAACGCGCCCATGAGGAAGTACTTCATGGAGGCCTCGGTGCCGCGCGCGTCCTTGCCGAACCCGGCGAGGGCGTACCCGGGGATGCTCGCCAGCAGGTAGGCGCAGACGAGCACGAGCAGGTCGGAGGTCTCGGCCAGCACGATGGTGCCGAGCGAGGCCAGCAGGACCAGGACGTACAGCTCCGTCTCGCGGGCGTGACCGTGCAGGGGCCCGGCGGCCAAGGCCACGACCAGGAGCGTCGCCGCCAGGACGGTGAGGCGGACGGCATGGGTGATCGGGTCGAGCATGAGCGCGCCGAACACCATGACGCCGGGGTCGCCGACGGGCGGCGCCGCCGCGACCAGCCCGGCGGTGAGCCCCGCCGCGCACAGCACGGCGACCGCCCACTGCCGCCGCCGGGGCAGGAAGATGCCGGTGAGCAGGCCGAGCACCGCCGCGCCGAGGACGAGCAGTTCCGGCAGCAGGTCGGCCGGGTTCTCGTTCATGGTCATCGGGACACCAGCGACACCACGGCGGCGGACGCGGGTTCGATCATGTCGAGGAGGGGGCGGGGCGCGATCCCGATGAGCAGGGACAGCGCCGTCAGCGGCGCGACGGCGGTCAGTTCCCCGGCGCGGACGTCGGTCACGCGGCCGGTGAGGGGGCCCGGCCCGCCGAGCAGCGTCCGGTGCAGCATGCGCAGGAACAGCCCGGCCGTGATGAGGATGCCGAGGACCGCCAGGGCCCCGGCGACGGCGGTCCAGAGGGTGCCGCCGCCGATCGTGCCGGTGAGGATCTGGAACTCGGCGATGAACCCCGACAGGCCGGGCAGCCCGAGCGAGGCGAACGCGGCGACGATCACGAGCCCGGCGAACACCGGGGCGCGGCGGGCGAGACCTCCGTAGCGGGCCATGTCGTAGACCTGGGCACGGTCGTACAGCACTCCGGCGAGCAGGAAGAGCGCGCCGGTGATGAGCCCGTGGCTGACCATCTGGGTGACGGCTCCGGTCACGGCGATTCTGCGGGCGGCGGCGTCTCCGGCAACGGTGCCCGCCGCGCCGAGGGCCAGCACGATGTAGCCCATGTGCGCGACGGAGGTGTAGGCGATGAGGCGTTTGACGTTCTCCTGGGCGAGCGCGACCAGCGACCCGTACAACACGCTCACCAGGCCGAGCGCGACGATCAGCCACGCGTGGGCCCGCCATGCCTGCGGCAGCATCGGCATGGCGACGCGGACGAGCCCGTACCCGCCCATCTTGAGCAGGATCCCGGCGAGGATCGCGGACCCGGCGGCGGGCGCGTCGGTGTGCGCGGGCGGCAGCCAGGTGTGCACGGGCACCACGGGGGTCTTCACCGCGAGGCCGATCCCGACGGCGAGCAGCGCGAGCGCCGCAGGGCCGGGCGCGTCGGCCAGCGGGGGGTCGCGGGTCAGCGCGACCATGTCGAAGGTGTGCGGCTCGGCCCCCAGGTACAGCGCGATGAAGCCCAGCAGCAGGGCCAGCGAGCCCACAAAGGTGTAGAGGAAGAACTTCAGCGCCGACCGCACGTTGTCGCCGTGGCCCCAGCCCGCGATGACGAAGTACATGCCCACGATCGACAGGTCGAAGAAGACGAAGAACAACACCAGGTCGAGCGCGGAGAACACCCCCAGGCAGACCGTCTGCAGGAACAGGAACAACGCCGCGAACGCCCGCACCCGGTACGTCCGCCCCAGCGAGAAGACGGCGCACACGAGGAACAGCACGGCCGTCAGCGCCAGCAGCGGCAGGGACAGTCCGTCCACGCCGACGTGGTAGCCCGCGCCGACCGAGGGCATCCAGGTCAGCCGGGTCTCGTAGGCGACGCCGCCGTCGTGGCCCGCCCACATGACCGCGACGAGCACCAGGTCCACGGCGCACACCGCCACCCAGGTCCAGGAGACCAGCCGGTCGGCCACGCGCGGCGTCACGGCCAGCACGGCGGCGGCGAGCAACGGCAGGAAGATCGCTGCGGACAGCACGGTCATCCGGCCAGCACGACGACGACGGCCAGCGCGAACAGCAGCACGGCGGCCTGGGCGTAGTAGGTGTGCACCTGACCGGTCTGCGGGCGGCGCGCGAGGGCGGCGAGGCCCCGGACGCCACGGCCGACGTCGCGGACGATCCGGTCGAGGGGAAGCTCCACCCGGTGGTCCGTGATCCCGGCGAGACGCCTCCCGGCGGAGGCGGTGGCACGCACCGTCCCGTCGATGACCGTGTCGTCGAAACGGGCGAGCAGCCGCGCCGACCCCATGACCGGGCTCACGACGAGTCTGTGCACGCCGCGTTCCAGCAGCAGCCAGTCCGCCAGTACCGCAGGACGCCGCACCCGATGGGCCAGACGTGCGGCGGCGTACATCGTCACGGCCGCCAACGCTCCCGAGACGGCGAGCCCGCCAGGCCCAGGCGCCCGTGTTCCCGCGTCGCCGGTCAGCCGTCCCCACGCGTCCCACCACAGGACGACGACGCCGAACCCGGCGGCGGCCGAGGCCAGCAAAGGCAGGGGGGCCTTCTCCCACACGCTCACCGGGCGGCCAGGGCGCTCGGTGCCGACCGGGCGCAGGACGACGACCAGGGTCTTCGCCGCGTAGGCCGCCGCCGTCACACCGCCCGCCAACCCGACGACGTACAGGGCCGCCGACTCCTCGGCGGCGACGGTCAGCACGGCGTCCTTGGTGATCCACAGCGACAACGGCGGGAGCCCGGCCAGCGTCAGCGCCCCGGCCACGAACGCGGCCCCGACCAGCCGGTCACGGCGGGCCGCGCCGTGCAGGCCCGGCAGGCTCTGGGTGCCCAGCGAGGTCAGCCAGGCCCCCGCGCACAGGAACAGCAGGCTCTTGACGGCGGCGTGCGCGACCAGGTGCGCCGCCCCGCCCGCCACCGCCCCGGCCCCGGCGGCCAGCACCATGAACCCCAGCTGCGAACACGTCGAGGCGGCGAGCAGCTGCTTGAGGTCGTGCTGGGCGACCGCCACCGCGCCCAGCGCCAGCGCCGTCACCGCGCCCGTCCAGGCGACCAGCCAGGCCGCCCATCCCGTCGCGGCCGTCAGCGGCTCCACCCGCAGCAGCAGATACGCTCCGGCCGCGACCATCGTCGCCGAGTGCAGCAGCGCCGACACCGGGCTGGGGCCCGCCATCGCCCGCGACAGCCAGAACGAGAACGGCAGCTGCGCCGACTTGCCGAGCGCCGCCGCGACGACGCCCGCCGCGACCACGTGCGGCCACGGCCCGGCGGCGTCGGCGAGCCCGGCCAGGGCCAGGGAGCCGCCTCCGGCCAGGGCGGCCCCGGCCGCGACGTACAGGCCCAGGTCACCGGCGCGGGTGGTGAGGAACGCGATCCCGGCCGAGCGCACCCGGTCCGGGTCGCGCCACCAGAACCCGATGAGCGCGTACGACATGGCGCCCATGACCTCCCACGCCATGAGCAGCAGCACCAGGTCCGTGGCGGTGACGGTCACCAGCATCGCGCCGACGAACACCAGCAGGAGCCCGAAGAACCGCGCCGCCGTCATCTCACCGGCCGCGAACACCACGACCGCCAGCGACACCGCCGCGACGGTCACGACCATCACCGCCGACAGGCCGTCGATCGCCATCCCGACCGGGAGCCCCTCCAGGAAGGGTGCACGCACCACCGGACGGGTCACGGCCGCCACGACGGCCAGCGCCAGGGTCACGCAGGCCACGACGACGGCGACGGCCGGGGCGGCCCGGTCGGCGCGCCGCCCGCACAGCGCGAGCAGCCCGCCCGCCGTGGCGGGCAGGAACGGGAGGGCCCAGCCGAGGACGCTCACCCCCGCAGGTCCCCGGCCTCGTCGGTGACGTCCACCTCACGGGCCCGGAACAGCGCCGTGACCACGGCGAACCCCATGGCCATCTCCAGCGCCATCACCGTGATCGCCACCAGGACCAGCACCTGCCCGTCCGGCCGGGCGGGCGCGACGTGGTGCCAGAACGCGCCGCCCGCGACCACCACACCGTTGATCATGAGTTCCAGGCCCATCATGACCATCACGACCGACTGCTGAGACAGCGCCCCGTACAGCCCGACGGCGAACAGCGCCGAGGCCAGCAGCAGGAACGCCGGGAGGCTCACCGGGCACCGTCCCGGTCGTACCGGCCCTGCGCGGTCGCCAGCACCACGGAGGCGACCATGGTGGCGAGGATGGCGACGCCGATCACCATCATCACCGGCATCGCCGGGCCCATGACCGCCGCGCCGAGCGCCCGGGACGGGTCCGGCGGCGGGAGGCCCCGGCGCTCGGGCCACGGCGTCGTCAGGGCCCCCGCCGCCAGGGCCGCGAAGGTGAGCCCGGCGACGGCCGTCGCGCCCCGGCGGTTGTGCACCATGCTCATCGGCGTCAGCCCGGCCGGGTTCATCATGTACATGACCATGAAGACGGCCATGACCAGCATCTCCATGATCATCATGAGGATCACCAGCGTCCCCAGGTAGTCCAGCCCCAGGAGCAGCAGCTCACCGCCGGTGCACAGGAAGGACACCAGCAGCGCGAACGTCGCGCGGGCCATCGAGGCGACCGCGAAGACGGCCACGCCGCCCGCCACCGCCCCCACGGCCAGCACCCAGAACGCCACCTCCCGCACGACGCACCTCCGGTCACAGGACCACGATCGAGACCACCAGCAGCTGGAGCAGGGACACCGGGATCAGCACCACCCAGGCGAACTGCGCGAACCGGTCCATGCGCACCGGCGGCAGCCGCCGCCCGGCCCACACCAGCACGGCCAGCACCACGGCGACCTTGGCCGCCATCCACGCGCCCGGGGGCAGCAGCGGACCGGCCCCGCCGCCCAGGAACAGCGCCACGGCGACGGCCGCCCCCACCACCAGCAGCGCGGACCGCCCGGCCAGGAACACCAGCCGGTCCACCCCGGTCAGCTCCGCCATCGCCCCGCCGGACACGTCGGCGGCGACCGGCTGGCCGAACGGCCCCCAGAACGCCATCGCCAGGACCGACAGCAGGAGGACCCCGAAGGCCACCGGCATCCAGACCGCGAACCACAGGCCGTCCTGCGCGGCGGCCACCTCGCTCACCCGCAGCGATCCGGCGCCGACCGCCGCCGTGATCAGCGCGAACATGTGCGGCAGTTCGTAGGCGAGGCCCTGCGCGAGGAACCGGTACCCGCCGACCAGTGCGTACGCCGAGTCGGGCCCCCAGCCGGCCAGCCACACCGAGGCCCACACCACGACCTCCATGGCGTTGAACCAGACCACGCCCACCAGCGGATCGGCGACGGCGACGTCCCCGAGCGGCACGACCACGGCGGCCAGCGACGCCGCGACGGGCAGGCTCACCACCCCGGCGCGCAGCAGCAGCCGGTCGGATGCGAACGTGGTGCGCCGTGACTGCACCAGCAGCCGCGCCGCCTCACGCAGCGGCCCCGCCGCCGCGTGCGCGAGCCCGCCGTGGCCCGCCTGCCGCGCCGCGAGGACATGGTCGAAGGACGCCGCCGCCAGTGCCAGGACCACCAGCGCCACGGGTAACGCGGCGAGCGTCCACAGCGGCGGGGTCTCACGCATCGGCGGCCTCCACGGCGCGCTGGTCGAGGTCGGGGTCCAGGCTCGCCACCACGAGCCGCGCTGCGGCCAGTTCCGTGCCCGGGAGCAGCGCGGACAGCAGGTCGGCCGTCCGTGCTCCGGAGGCTCGGCCCACGGCTCCCGCCTCTCGGAGAGGGGAGGCGTCGTCCAGGAGGGCCAGTGACATCTCGGTCTCCCGCAGCCATCCACGCAGCCGTGCGGTGACGTCACCCGGATGTCGCGCCACCGGCCCCGTCAGGCCGTGGCGGGCGATCGTCTCCTCATCGACGACACCGAGGCCACGGGTCATCCAGGCCAGCACCCGGGACCGGCCGACCCGGCGCGCCAGTCCGGCGAACCGGGTCGGCCGGTCCCGGGTGCTGGCCTGGATGACCCGT
>DATADI010000282.1:0-3164 GCA_036258615.1 Thermomonospora sp.
CGCATGCCCGCCATGACGGCGCTGGCCGCGTTGGTGCCGTGCGCCGACGAGGGGATCAGGCACACGTCCCGGTGGGTCTCGCCGCGGGAGGCGTGGTAGCCGCGGATCGCCAGCAGCCCCGCCAGCTCCCCCTGGGACCCGGCGTTCGGCTGCACGGAGACCTTGGCGTACCCGGTGATCTCGGCCAGCCAGTCCTCCAGCTCGCCGATCAGCTCGAGGTACCCCCGCGCCTGGTCGAGCGGCGCGAACGGGTGGATCTGGGCGAACTCCGGCCAGGTGACCGGCTCCATCTCGGTGGTGGCGTTGAGCTTCATGGTGCACGAGCCCAGCGGGATCATCGTGCGGTCCAGCGCCAGGTCCTTGTCCTGCAGGCGGCGCAGGTAGCGCAGCATCGCCGTCTCCGAGCGGTGCGCGTGGAAGACCGGGTGCGTCAGGTAGAGGCCGTCGCGGCGCAGCCCCGCCAGCAGGTCCCCGGACGGCTCACGGCCCGCCGGGGCGGCCCCGAAGGACTCCAGCACGGCGGCCACGTGCTCGGCGGTGGTGGTCTCGTCGCAGGAGATCCCGACGTGGTCGGCGTCGACGGGACGCAGGTTGACGCCGCGCTCGACGGCGGCGCGCACGACCTCGGAGGCACGGCCCGGCACCCGCGCCAGGACCGTGTCGAAGAACACCTCGTGGACGACCTCGACCCCGGCCTCGCGCAGGCCCTCCGCCAGCGTCCGCGCGTGCCCGTGGACCCGCTCGGCGATCGCCCGCAGCCCCTCGGGGCCGTGGTAGACGGCGTACATCCCGGCCATCACCGCCAGCAGCACCTGCGCGGTGCAGATGTTGCTGGTGGCCTTCTCGCGCCGGATGTGCTGCTCGCGGGTCTGCAGCGCCAGCCGGTACGCCTGCCGCCCGTCGGCGTCCACCGAGACGCCGACCAGGCGGCCGGGAAGCTGCCGCTGGATGCCCTCGCGGACCGCCATGTACCCGGCGTGCGGGCCGCCGAAGCCGTAGGGGACGCCGAACCGCTGGGAGGAGCCCACGGCGATGTCGGCGCCGAACTCGCCCGGCGGGCGCAGCAACGTCAGGGCCAGCAGGTCGGCGGCCACCACGACCTGGGCGCCGCGCTCCTTGGCCTGCGCGGCGATCGGGGCGAGGTCGCGGACGACGCCGCTGGTGCCCGGGTACTGGAGCAGGATCCCGAAGACGTCCCCGTCCGGGAGGCCCTCGGTGAGGTCGGCGACCACGACGTCGATGCCCAGCGGCACCGCGCGGGTCCGGACCACCTCGATCGTCTGCGGCAGCACGTCGGCGTCCACGACGAACCGGCCGGGCTCCTTCGCCCTGGACAGGCGGTGCGCCAGCGCCATGGCCTCGGCGGCGGCGGTGCCCTCGTCCAGCATGGAGGCGTTGGCGACCGGCAGCCCGGTCAGGTCCGCCACCACGGTCTGGAAGTTCAGCAGGGCCTCCAGCCGCCCCTGGGAGATCTCCGGCTGGTAGGGGGTGTAGGCGGTGTACCAGCCCGGGTTCTCCATCACGTTGCGCAGGATCACGCCGGGGGTGATCGTCCCGAAGTAGCCGAGGCCGATCATGGAGGTGAGGACCCGGTTGCGGGCGGCCAGCTCGCGGAGCCGGGCGAGGGCGGCGCTCTCGCTCAGCGCGGCGGGCAGGTCCAGCGGCCGGTCGGTGCGGATGGCCCCGGGCACCGCGTCGGCGACCAGCGTGCCGGTGTCGGCGTAGCCGATCCGCTCCAGCATGCGGGCCTGGTCGTCGGGCGAGGGGCCGATGTGCCGGTCGGCGAACGTCGTCTGGGCTGTCGTCATGGCTGGGGAGCCTTCCTGGGCGGCTGCCGCGGCCGGCGCGGCGGGCTTCGGCAGTGGCCGGCGGCCCGGGGCGCGGGCCGATGACCGGTCTCCCCCTCTGTCATCTGCACCTGAGAGCTTCGCCCCCGCAGGTCGCCTGCGGCGGGCTTGCACCGTCGGTGAGACGCCGTTCCCCGGCCGGGGCCGGGAACACGCCTGCTTTCCAGAGGTGCCTCGCCCGTGCGGTCCTTTTGCCTGAGAGGTTCCGGGGAGGGTTGCCCCTTCGGCGCCCCGCGCTGGCGGCGTGGGGTCTCTCCCGCACAGGGTTGACGGCTACTGTCCCGCACTCTATCCAACGGGCCGGGCAAGCGATCTCAACGGTCCCGCCTGTGCCGGGAAAACCCAGGCCAGGGCCGTGCCGGGGGCTCGCCGGGGATCGCTACGATGGCTGCGGCACGACAAGACGGGGGACCCCAGGGCCGGAGACGGCGGGACGGGGCTGGGGGTTGGTGTGGAGCAGGTGACCGCCCCTCGACGCGCCGCCGCCCGTTCTGGGACGCTGATCACGATGAAGTGCCCGGACGGCGGTGTCGCGTGACACCGACCCACGACAACGCGGTGGCCCGGAGGGTCGCCGCCTCCCCCGGCGAGCCCGCCGGAGAGGAACCCGTGCGCGCCGAGGACCCCGCCGAGGACCCGGCCCAGGCCGAGCGCCGGCCGGCGGCGCCCCGTGCCGCGGCGGCCCCCACCGTGCACGAGCCGTCGCAGCCGCAGCGGATCCGCCGCCCCGCCGACGCGTTCAAGTTCGCCGCGTCGGTGGCCGGGCTGGTCGGGATGCTGCTGCTGGTGAACTTCGCCAAGGGCACCGCCCTCGGCCTGCAGACCGACATCCGCGAGGGCACCAAGCAGGCCCCGCACCTGCTGCTGAGCCTGGCCACCCTGGTCTCCAGCTTCGGGGTGCTGGCGGTGCCGGTGGCGTTCGCGATCGACCGGCTGTTCCGCCGGGAGGGGCTGCGGCTGGCGGTGGCGCTGCTGGCGGCGGTGATCGCGTTCGCGCTGACCGTGCTGCTGGACGGCTGGGAGATCCCGGCGGCCCCCGGCGGGGAGCTGGACTCGCTGATCTGGGGCGGTTCGCGGACCGCGCCGCTGCACACCGACATCACCCCGGTGATCGCGTTCGTCACCGCGGTGCGGATGACCGGCCGGCCCCGCTGGCAGGCGATCACCTGGACGATGATCGGGCTGGCCGCGCTGACCGGCCTGACCGCCCAGTACGCCTCGGTGACGGCGCTGGCGGCCACCTACTTCCTGGGGCGGGCGATCGGGTACGGCACCCTGTACGCGGTCGGCACGCCCAACCCGCGCCCGCCCGGCACC
>DATADI010000283.1:0-5205 GCA_036258615.1 Thermomonospora sp.
CGAGCTGCTCGGCGGCCAGCGCGACGGCCCCGACGTCCAGCGCGTGCGCCACGGCCCGCGCGCCCGCGCCCTCCCGGCCGACCAGGCGCGCGGGCACCCCGGCGAACTCCAGCCGGGCCAGCCTGCGGGTCCGGTCGAGCACCGGCAGCGGGACGCGGGTCAGCCCGGGGGCGTCGCCGTCCACCGCGAACAGCGACAACCCGGCCGGGGTCCGCGCCGCGACCAGCACCAGGCCGGCGACGTGCCCGTCGAGCACGAACGACTTCACCCCGTCGAGCCGGTGCCCCGGGCCCGCGGTCATCGTGACGGCCTCCGGCTCCCAGCTCCCGGACTCCTCGGCGACCGCCAGCGTCCCGATCACGGCGCCCTCGGCCAGGCCGGGCAGCAGCTCACGCCGGGCGCGCTCGTCGCCCGAGGCCAGCAGCGCGTGCACGGCGAGCACGGCGGAGGCGAGGAACGGCCCGCACACCAGGGACCGGCCCAGCTCCTCCATCACCACCGCGAGGTCGCGCACGCCGCCCCCGGCGCCGCCGTGCTCCTCGGGGACGGCCAGGCCCGGCAGGCCCAGCTCATCGGCCATCCGCCGCCAGACGGCCGGGTCGTGGCCGAGAGGGGTCGTCATCAGCCGCCGCGCCGCGGAGACGGGGGAGGTGCCGGCCAGGAAGCGGCGGAGCGTGGCGCGCAGTTCCCGGTGCTCCGCGGTGACGGTCGAGATCATGACCCGGCCTCCCAAGCAAGCGAGTGTTTGCTTGGTCACCGTACCAGGGGCCGTCCCCGGGCAGCCGGACCGTCACCACCAGCCCGCCGCCCGGCCGGGGCACCGCGTGGACCGCGCCGCCGTGCGCCGTCGCGATGGCCCGGACGATCGACAGCCCCAGCCCCGCCCCCCGGTCGGAGTGCACCCGCTCGGTCCGCAGCCGCCGGAACGGCTCGAACAGCGTCTCCACCTCGTAGGACGGCACCACCGGGCCGGTGTTGGCCACCACCAGCTCCACCGCGTCGGGCGCGCACCGGGTGCTCACCCACAGCTGCCCGTCGTCGGCCGTGTTGTGCCGGATGGCGTTCTCCACCAGGTTCTGCACGAGCCGTTCCAGCAGCACCGGGTCGCCCGCCGTCGGGGCCTCCGACGGGGCCCGGTGCACCGCGACCCCGCGTTCCTTGGCCTCGGGCTCGGCCATGTCCAGCACGTGCGCGGCCACGTCGGACAGGTCCAGCGGGGTCCGGTCCACGATGGCGTGCTCGCTGCCCGCCAGCGTGAGCAGCCCGTCGATCAGCCGTTCGTGCCGCGCGTTCACCACCAGCAGCGACTCGCCCAGCCGCCGCAGGTCCTCGGTGGCGTCCGGCCGCCGCGTCGCCACGTCCACCAGCGTCCGGTTGATCGCCAGCGGCGTCCGCAGCTCGTGGGAGGCGTTGGCCACGAACCGGCGCTGCGCGTCGAACGACCGCGCCAGCCGGGCCAGCATCAGGTCGAACGTGTCGGCCAGCTCCTTGACGTCGTCCCGCGGCCCGTCGTAGGCGATCCGCTCGGTCAGGTTGTGGCTCTGCGCCACCCGCCGGGCCGTCTCGGTCACCCGGTGCACCGGGCGCAGCGCCCGGTCGGCCAGCACCCAGCCCAGCCCCACCGCCACCGCGCCCACCAGCGCCAGCCCGATCCCGCCCTGGGTGACCAGGGCGTTCAGGGTCGCCTGCCGGTAGTCCTGCTCGGCGCGGGCCACCTGGGAGCGGAACCGGTCGGCGGCGACCGGGTCGATCGCGCCGCGCAGCTCGTCCTTGGGAGTGGCCATCACCTTGAACTCCGGCTCCATCCGCAGCGCCGAGATCATCGGCTTGCGCTCCACCAGGTTGTGCGCCACCAGCGCGTACGTCACGCCGAGCAGCACCGTCCCGGCGGCGAAGAACAGCCCGCCGTACAGCAGGGTCAGCCGGACCCGGATCGTCGGACGCCACCAGCGCGGCAGGGGCTCGTTCATCGCACGCCTCTCAACGGATGCGGTATCCCGCTCCCGGCACGGTCTCGATCACGGCGGGCTCGCCCAGCTTGCGGCGCAGCTTCATCAGCGTCACCCGCACGGTGTTGGTGAACGGGTCGATGTGCTCGTCCCACACCTTCTCCAGCAGCTCCTCCGCCGACACCACCGCGCCCCCCGCGCGCAGCAGCTCGGCCAGCACCCCGAACTCCTTGCGGGTCAGCGGCACGTACCGGCCGTCCCGGTACACCTCGCGGCGTGCCGGGTCCAGCCGCACCCCGGCCCGCTCCAGCAGCGGCGGGTCCGCCGGGCGCGACCGGCGGCCCAGCGCCCGCACCCGCGCCACCAGCTCCTCGAACGCGAACGGCTTGACCAGGTAGTCGTCGGCGCCCAGCGACAGGCCCTCCACCCGGGCGGGCACCGCCGCCGCCGCGGTGAGCATCAGCACCCGCACCGACGCGCCCGACCCGGTCACCGCGCGGCACACGTCGTCGCCGTGGACCACCGGCAGGTCCCGGTCCAGCACCAGCACGTCGTAGTCGTTGACGGACAGCCGCTCCAGCGCCGCGTCCCCGTCGTACACCACGTCCACCGCCAGCGCCTCGGCCCGCAGCCCCTCGGCGATGGAGTCGGCGAGCATCCGCTCGTCCTCCGCGATCAGCACCCGCACGTGTCACCCCTTCCGGGGCCAGCCTGGCGGGCGGGGCGTAACGCGGGCATAACGCGAACGGGTTACGCGGCGGTTATCCGCGGCCGGATGGAATGCCGGACCAGCCGCCGGGAACCGCCCGGCGCGGTCGGAAGAAGCGGATGCGATGAGACCGAGACAGTGGCGCCCGCGCGGCGCCGCCCTGGCCCTCGTGCCCCTGCTCGCCCTCACCCTGGCCGGATGCGGCTCGGAGGGCAAGGGCCCGGACGCCAAGGCCTCCCGGGAGGCCGACGCCGAACGGGCCCGCAAGTTCGCCCAGTGCATGCGGGAGAACGGGGTCCAGATGGAGGACCCGGAGATCGGCGAGGACGGCGGCCTGAAGATCCGCCAGCGCGCCCCGCAGTCGGGCTCCAAGAGCGGCCGTCCCGCGATCGTGGAGGAGAAGGCCAGGGACGCCATGGCCAAGTGCCGTCAGCACCTGCCCAACGGGGGCAAGCCGCCGAAGCTCTCGCCCGAGGAGGTCGAGAAGATGCGGCAGTTCGCCAAGTGCATGCGCCAGCACGGGGTGGACATGCCCGACCCCGACCCCAACGGCGGCATCCGGGTCGAGGCCAAGGGGCGGGGGGCCTTCGAGGACGAGGACTTCCGCAAGGCCGAGCAGGCCTGCCGGCACCTGCGGCCCACCCGGGACGAGGTGAAGGGTTGATCGGCGGGCGGCCCCGGACCCTGCTGGTGCTCGCCGGGGGAGCGGTGGTGATCGGCGGCGCGGGCTTCGCCGCCGTGGGGTTCGGCGGCGCGGAGGACGAGGGACCCAGCCGGGGCACCCTGCCACCGGCGACCGCGACCGTGGAGAAGACCACGCTGATCGAGACCGAGGAGGTCGAGGGCACGCTGGGCTACGGCGACGAGCGCACGCTCAGCGGAGCGGGCGGCGGCACGCTGACGTCCCTGGCCGGGGAGGGCCGCACGGTGTCGCGGGGGCAGACCGTGTACAAGGTGGACACCGATCCCGTGCCGCTGCTGTACGGGAAGCTGCCGCTGTACCGGACCCTCCAGGAAGGCGTGGAGGGCTCCGACGTCCTGCAGCTCGAACGCAACCTCCAGGCCCTCGGCTACACCGGCTTCACGGTCGACAAGACCTTCAGCTCCGCCACCGCCCAGGCGGTCCTCGACTGGCAGGAGGACCTGGGCGTGGAGGAGACCGGCCGGATCGAGCGCGGCGCGGTGGTGATCGCCGGCTCGGCGATCCGGGTCGCCGAGCACAAGAAGGCCGTCGGCGACCCCGCCTCCGGCCCGCTGCTCACCTACACCGGCACCACCCGGGTCGTCACCGTGGACCTGGAGGTCGACAAGCAGAACCTGGCCAAGAAGGGCGCCGAGGTGACCGTGGACGTCCCCGGCGGCGAGCCCGTCAAGGGCCGGATCAGCCGCGTCGGCACGGTGGCGACCCAGGGGAGCGAGGAGGAGGGCACCGCGACGATCGAGGTGACCATCTCGCTGTCCGGCGACAAGGACCTCGGCTCCCTCGACCAGGCCCCGGTGGAGGTGCGGCTGACCGCCGACCGCCGCCACGACGTGCTCGCCGTGCCGGTCGCCGCGCTGCTGGCGCTGTCGGACGGCGGCTACGGCGTCCAGGTCGTCGAGGGCTCGGCCGTCCGCACCGTCTCCGTCGAGGTCGGCATGTTCGCCGACGGGCTGGTGGAGGTCACCGGCAACGGCCTGGCCGAGGGCATGAAGGTGGGGATCCCGAAGTGACCCCCGTGGTGGAGCTGGCGGACGTCAGCCGCACCTACCCCGGCGGGGTGACCGCCCTGGACGGGGTGTCGCTGACCATCGAGGCCGGGGAGCTGCTGGCCATCGTGGGGCCCTCCGGCTCGGGCAAGTCGACGCTGCTGCACCTGCTGGGCACCCTCGACCGGCCCAGCTCGGGCGTCGTCCGGGTCGAGGGGCAGGACGTGTCGAAGCTGTCGGACCGGCGGCTGTCGGCGCTGCGCGGCGGCCGGATCGGGTTCGTGTTCCAGCAGTTCCATCTGGCCGCCGGGGTGCCGGCGCTGGACAACGTGGCCGACTGGCTGCTGTACGCGGGCGTCCCGCTGGGGGAGCGGCGGCGCCGGGCGCGGGCCGCGCTGGAACGGGTCGGCCTCGGCCACCGGCTGGACCACCGCCCGCACCAGCTGTCCGGCGGCGAGCGGCAGCGGACCGCCATCGCCCGCGCGGTGGTCGGCGACCCGGCGCTGCTGCTGGCCGACGAGCCGACCGGCGCGCTGGACTCGGTGTCCGGGGCCGGGGTGCTGGAGCTGCTGCGCGAACTGGCCGACGGCGGCACCACCGTGGCGATCATCACCCATGACCGGGACATCGCCGCGTCGCTGCCCCGCGCGGTGCGCATGCGGGACGGGCAGGTGGTCTCGTGACGCTCTCTCCCAGGCGCCTTTCAGCGGGCGATGTGCTCCGGGTGGGCGCCGCCGGGTTGCGGTCCCGCCCTACCCGAGTGTTCCTGTCGGCGCTGGGCATCGCCATCGGCATCGCCGCCATGATCGCGGTGGTCGGCATCTCCACCTCATCGCGCGCCGAACTGGACCGCACGCT
>DATADI010000284.1:0-6204 GCA_036258615.1 Thermomonospora sp.
GGACGGCGTCGCCGAACGCGCCGACGGCTACTTCAACCCCGCCCAGGAGATCCTCGACGCCACCCCCGACGCCGTCCAGGCCCTTGCCGCCGTCGGGCGGGCGGCGGGTGACGCCGAAGGTGCCCTCGGCGATCGCGGTCAGCAGCCCGTCGTCGCAGACGCGTTCCAGCAGGTCCAGGGACTCCCCCAGGACGCGGCGGGCGCGTTCGGCGACGAACCCGCCGGGGCGGGGCGCGAAGTCCTCGGCGAGCCGGCCGCAGGCGTCGCGGACGTAGCGGACGTTCTCCAGCGCCAGGTCCCGGTCCGCCAGCCAGGGGGTGTGGATGCCCTCGGTCATCATCCCGATGAGGATGATCGACTGGCCGGTCAGCACCCCGGCGAGGTTGAAGAACGCGTCCAGCAGGTACCCGGCGAACACGTTCCCGCTCATGTGGCGGGTCGGCGGCATGTACTTCAGCGGCGCGGCCGGGAACAGCTCCCGCACCAGCTGGGCGTGGGCGAGTTCCAGGCGGAAGGAGTCGGGCAGCGCGGGGTCGATCTCGAAGGCGTGGCCGAGGCCGAGCTGGGCGTCGGTCAGGCCCGCCTCGTGGGCGAAGCGTTCGTTGAGCAGCTGGCTGACGATGACGGTGTGGGCGGCCTCGACGGCGTCGGCGGTGGTGAGGTAGTTGTCCTCGCCGGTGTTGATGACGATGCCGGCGCGGGCGTGGACCTGCCGGGAGAACCGCTGGTCGATGAAGGTGCGGCGGGGGTTGATGTCGCGGAACACGATGCCGTACATGCAGTCGTTGAGCATCATGTCCAGGCGTTCCAGGCCCGCCAGCACGGCGATCTCCGGCATGCACAGCCCGGAGGCGTAGTTGGTCAGCCGCACGTAGCGGCCCAGCTCGGCCGACACCTCGTCCAGGGCGGCGCGCATCAGCCGGAAGTTGTCCTGGGTGGCGTAGGTGCCGGCGTAGCCCTCGCGGGTGGCGCCCTCGGGGACGTAGTCCAGCAGCGACTGGCCGGTGGAGCGGATCACGGCGACGACGTCGGCGCCCTCCCGCGCGGCGGCCTGCGCCTGCGGGATGTCCTCGAAGATGTCGCCGGTCGCGACGATCAGGTAGATCCAGGGGTGGGGCGGGTCGCCGACGTCGCGCAGCAGCCGGTCCCGTTCGGCGCGGCGCGCGTCGATCCTCGCCACGCCCGCCCGTGCGGCCCGCCGGGCCGCCTCCCGCGCCCGGTCGGCGTCCGCGCCGGACGGGAGCCGGAACGTCACCGTCCCCTGGGCGGCGGCCTCGGCCAGGGCCCGCAGGTCCCGGTGGGGGCCGGTGAGCAGCGCGTCCCACACCGGCAAGGCCACGCCGTGCTCGATGCCGGTCTGCGCGCGGACCGCGTCGGCCAGGTGGTTGACCCACGGGCGGCCCGCCGCGTCGGCGCCCGACAGGCCCGCCAGCCGCAGCAGCGCCCGTTCCACCGACACGGTGGTGTGGGTGCGGGCCATCTCGATGATCGGCTCGGCCGCGCGGGCCGCCAGCCGCCGCGCCCGCTCCACCATGCCGGGGTCCAGACCGAGCTTCCCCGTGACCACCGGTCCGTCCACGGCGCCTCCCCTTAATGATCCCGGACCCTCACCGGGCCTCTCGATGGATCTTCCGTCAGAAGCGGCTCGTCACACAAGAATCTCCGAATCGGCAGGGAGTCACGACGGGACGGCGCCCCCCGCAAGATCATTACGATGCGGCCGACGAGCCGCCCACTCCCCCAGGAGCCTCATGAGAACCGCCACCGGCACAGTCCGCCGTACGGCCGCGACGATCGCCGCGATCTTCGCGTTGACGGCGATGGCGGGCGCCGGACCGCACGCTCCCGCCGCGCACGCCGCCCAGGTGCCGCACCAGATGGTCTTCCAGAAAGGCGAGCAGGGATACGCGTGCTTCCGCATTCCCGCGATCGTGCGCACCAACGCCGGGACGCTGCTGGCCTTCGCCGAGGCGCGGAGACCGGCCTGCGACGACGATGCCGAGATCCACGTCGTGATGAAGCGGTCCGAAGACGGCGGCAACGAGTGGAAGGACTTCAAGGCCCTGGCCTCCGCGGCCGGCCGGCACTTCCACAACCCCTCCCCGGTGGTCGAGCGGGACTCGGGGCGGATCGTGCTGATGACCGCGCAGAACTACCGTTCGGCGTGGCTGCAGCACGGCACCGAGGACGGCCGGAGGTGGACCGACCCCACCGAGATCACCGCCCAGGTGAAACGCCCGCAGTGGTCGGGATACGCCATGGGCCCCTCGCACGGCGTCCAGCTCACCCACGGCGACCGGCCCGGCCGGATGGTCATCGGTGCGCACTACGAGGTGAAGGCCACCGACCCCGGCGGAGTCGACCTTCTCGGCGGGGCCCTGCTGTACAGCGACGACAAGGGTTTCACCTGGCGCATCGGGGCGACCGCGCAGCAGCCGGAGACCACGCTCGGCGTCCAGGAGCTGTCGGTGTTCCAACGGCCGGACGGCGCGCTGCAGGCCATGGCACGCAACATCACCCCGATCGACATCGGCGGCCGGGTCCCGACGGTGGCGACGGCCCTGTCCTCCGACGCCGCAGAGACCTTCGACGGCCCCTTCCAACCGGTCAGGGAGCCGTGGACGCCCAACGACCCCTGGGGTGGCCTCGGCGTCCAGGCGTCCACCCTCGTGATCCGCGAGGCCCGGACCGGAGACCGCTACAACCGGGTCCTGTTCGCGGCGCCCTCCGAGGAGACCAGCCGTCACACCCTGCGCGTCGGCTCCTCCTACGACGGCGGCGCCACCTGGCAGCCGACGGCCGACAACCCCGTCCTGCACGCCGGCGTCGCCGGGTACTCCGACCTCGTCGAAGTCACCGACGACACGTACGGGGTCCTGTTCGAGACGGGCGCGAGCCGGCCGAACGAGTCGATCGCGTTCGCCCGCTTCACCGAGACCGACATCGGGCACCCCGACGGCGTCCTGGGACCCACCACCCGTGACCACTCGGGTGCGGGCCACCACACCTACCTGCGGGGCGGCCCCGTCCCCGTCGCCGGACGGTTCGGTGAGGGACTGTCCCTGGACGGCGCCGACGACCACCTGCAGGCGCCGTTCTCCGAGACGCTGGCGGCCGGCGACGACGACTTCACCGCCATGCTGTGGTTCAGGTACGGCGGCGCACCCGGCGCCCAGGCGCTCCTGTGGGCCTACGGGCTCAACGCGACCCCCCAGTTCTGGCTGCGGGCCGAACCCGGCGACAACCGTCTCCGGGGCTGGATCAGCACCCCCACCGGAACGGCCTCCGTCACCTCCCCCACCTCCCTGGACGACAACACCTGGCACCACGCGGTCCTCCGACGCGCCTCCGGGAACCTCTCGCTGTGGATCGACGGCACCCAGGTCGACTCCCGGCCCGCCCCCGAAGGGTCCGTCAGCACCGTCCGCCCCTTCCGCATGTACGTGGGGCAGCGCCTGGACGGCCTGCAGCGCCTCAGGGGACACGTCGACGAGGTGCGCATGTACCGGCGGGCGCTGTCACCGGAGGAGATCGCCGCGATCCACGCCGACAACAGCACCGGACCCGACGGCGCGGTCCTGCACCTGAGGATGTCGATCCCCGGGCTCAAGGCCCACCACCGTCTGGAGGAGACCTCCGGCGCCTCCCTCGCCGACAGCGCCGGGGCGAGGTTCCCGGCCACCCTCCGCGGCGGCAACGCCACCCTCGGAGCACCCGGCAGGACGGGCCGGGCGCTTCGCCTCAACCACGATCCCGCCGCACCGGCCGACACCGCCGCCGAGACCACCGCGCCCGTCGTCGACACCACCAGGAGCTTCACCGTCTCCGCCTGGGCGAACCTGGAGACCACCGCCCGCAACCACACCGTCGTCAGCCAGGACGGCACCCGCAAGAGCGGATTCCTCCTCAAGTACGAGGCCCGCACCGGCCGCTGGCAGTTCACCCGCCCCCACAGCGACAGCGACGAACCCGGAGGCGCCACCGCCGAATCCGCCCAGACGGTCACCCCGGGGACCTGGACGCACCTGGTGGGCGTCTACGACGCCGCCGCGCAGAAGATGAGGATCTACGTCAACGGCACGGCGGGCACCGAGGCCACCGTGACCACCCCATGGAACGCCACCGGGAACCTGGCCATCGGGCGCTGCCTGTGGACCGGCGCAGAAAGCGACTTCTTCCCCGGCACCATCGACGAGGTCAAGCTCTTCGATCGGGCCCTGACCCCCGCCGAGGTCACCGCCCTGTACACCGGCTGACCCGGCCCCGGCCCCGGCGGGGCGCCGGGGCCGGGGGTGCGGTCACAGGCCCGGGATCTGGTGGTTACGGAAGGCGTCGACGAAAAGGCGATGGTCGTCGCGGACGACGGCGGCGTACCCGGTGCCGAAGGCGACCATGGCCTCCACGAAGGCGTCCTCGCCGGTCCGGCCGATGACCTCCATGATGGCGTCCTCCACCTGGAAGGGCACCAGCTCGTGGTCGGAGTCGCTGTCGGACACGCAGTGGATCTTCGCGGTGGCGCGGCCCAGGTCGTCCAGCACCGGCAGCATCTCGCCCGGCTCGGTCAGCCCCGACCAGTCCAGGTCCTCCTCGTAGGGGGACAGCTCCTGCACCACGTACCCGACGCCGTCGATCTCGGTGTACCCCAGCCACGGGTCGGTGTTGGCCTGCAGCGCCCGCCGCGACACCGCCGTGCGGTGCCCGTGGTGCCGGAAGTACGCCCGGATCCGCGGGTCGTCCACCACCCGGCTGGGGGCGGCCACGTTGCCCTGCTTCATCGACAGGATGACGTCGTTCTCCAGCGCCTGGCTGCGGCCCTCCACCAGGATGTTGTACGCCGACAGGCCCGCCGAGCCGATCCCGAACCCCGAACTGCCGATGATGTCCTTGATCCGGTAGGTGATGCTGGAGAACCGCTTCTCCTGCGGGATCGTCGCCAGGTAGTCGGCGAACGCCTTCTCCACCAGCGCCCGCTCGGCCTCGTCCAGCCGCCGCACCCCCGGGCCCGCCTTGAACCGCCGCTCGTGCTCCTCCACCAGCGTCCGCGCCTCCAGCAGGTCGATGCGGGTGGACGACAGCGCCTCGACCAGCACCGACCGCACGTGCCCCTCGGCGGTGTCCAGCGTCAGCGCCCAGCCCCCGTCGCCGGAGTCGGCGTGGAACCGGCGGACCTGGTCGACGTAGGCGCGCACGTACGTCTCGATCATCCGGCGGATGTCGTCGTCGCTGATCGCCTTGATCCACGCCATCAGCGCCACACTGGCCACCAGCCGCTTGATGTCCCAGGTGAAGTGCCCGACATAGGCCTCGTCGAAGTCGTTGACGTCGAAGACGAACACCCCGTCGTCGTTCATGTAGGTGCCGAAGTTCTGCGCGTGCAGGTCACCCTGGATCCACACCCGGGAGGTGCGCTCGTCGGCCCACGGGTCCTCGTCGCCGGCGATGTCGGCGTAGAACAGGCAGGCGCTGCCCCGGTAGAACGCGAACGGGTCGGAGGCCATCTTGCGGAACCGGCGGCGGAACTCCGCCGGGCTCCGCTCCATCAGCTCCGCGAACGCCTCCACCAGGACGTCGACGATCTGCCCCTGCCGCTCCTCGGGCGCACGCCGCGCCAGGGACTCGACGATGCTCACCATCACCGCTCCTCACCCATGGTCCTCCCCCGCCGCCTCCGCCCGGGGGAACTGCGCGATCATTCTTGCGGAGACAGACGCAACCGCGCGGTGAACAGATCCCTGATCGCCGGAACCTCCCGCACCAGCGCCAGCGCCGTCTCCGCGTGCCCGGGCACGTACCCGTTGCCGATCAGCAGCGTCACGTCGGCGGCCAGCCCCTCGGCGCCCAGCGCCGCCGCGGTGAACGACGTCGCCATCGAGAAGAACACCACCGTCCCGCCCGGCGCCGTCGCCAGGATCGCGCCGTGCTCACAGCCCGCCACGTCCACGCACACCACCGTCACGTCCGCGGGCCCCCCGGCCTCCTCCACCGCCGCCGCCAGCGCCACCGGATCCCGCGCGTCGGCCACCACCACCCGGTCGGCCAGCCTCGACCCGCCCAGCAGCGCGGCCTCCCCGGCGGACGGCACGACCCCCACGGTCCGGGACGCGCCCGCCCGCCGCGCCGCCGCCAGCGCCAGCGACCCGCTCTTGCCCGCCCCGCCCAGCACCGCAACCACCGGACCGGCCGCCGCACGCTCCGCGGCTTCGG
>DATADI010000285.1:0-9856 GCA_036258615.1 Thermomonospora sp.
ACCAGTACCAGCCCAGCGCGTTGACCAGCCGCAGCGCGTGGGCGGCGGCGCCGTCGCGGGCGGCCCCGTCGAGCGCCCGGCGCAGGTTGCCGGTCTCCTGGTCGAGCCGGGCCAGCCAGGCCCGCTGGTCGTGGCCGCGCAGCCCTGGTTCGGCGCGTTCGGCGAGGTCGGTGTAGTACTCCCGGTGCCGGCGGCGGACGGCCTCGGTCTCGCCCGCCTCGGCGAGACGTTCGGCGCAGTAGGCGGCCACCGACTCCAGCAGCCGGTACCGCGGGCCCTCCGTCACGACGACCAGCGACCGGTCGACCAGCCGGGCCAGCAGGTCGGCGACCTCCGCCGAGGCCACGCCGTCCCCGGCGCACACGGCCTCGGCGGCGGCGAGGGTGCAGCCGTCGGCGTGGACGGCCAGGCGGCGCAGCACGGCGCGTTCGGGTCCGGTCAGCGGCTCCCAGCTCCAGTCGATGGTGGCGCGGAGGGTCTGCTGCCGGGGCGGGACGCCGTGGCGTTCGGCGGCGAGCAGGCGGAACCGGTCGTCGAGGCGGTCGGCGATCTGGTGGACGCCGAGGGCGCGGACGCGGGTGGCGGCGAGTTCGAGGGCGAGCGGGAGGCCGTCCAGGCGGCGGCAGATCGCCGCGACGGCGGCGGCGTCGTCCGGCGTGAGGGCGAATCCGGGGGCGGCGGCGGTGGCACGTGCCGTGAACAGCCGCACGGCGCTGGTGGTCTCCGGCGCGGCGGCGTCGGCGGCCGGCAGGTCCAGCGGCGGCACCGCCCAGACCCGCTCGCCGGGCAGGCCCAGCGGTTCCCGGCCGGTGGCCAGGATCGTCAGGCCCGGAGCCGCGCCCAGCAGGGTGGTCGCCAGGTCGGCGACGGGCGCGACGACGTGCTCACAGTTGTCCAGGAGGAGCAGCATCCGCTTGTTCCGCAGCGCCCCGGCGAGGCGCTGGGCGGGCGGCACCCTGCCCGGCGCGGGCCACCGCGCCGTGGCGTCGTCGTCGCGGACGCCCAGCACCGCGCTCACCGCCTCGGCCACGTCGGCGGAGTGCGGGTCGAGCGCGGTCAGCTCCACCAGCCACACGCCGTCGGGATGCCGTCCGGTCACCTGTGCGGCGACCTCCAGGGCGAGCCGGGTCTTGCCGACTCCGCCGGGGCCGGTGAGCGTGACGAGCCGGTGTTCGTTCAGGAGCGCGCGGACGTCGGCGACGGCCTCGGTACGGCCGATGAGGTCGGTGAGCGGTGTCGGAAGGTTGGTCTGCGGACGTCCGGAATCCGGGTCCAGCGCCGGGTCCTGGGTGAGGATCGCCTGGTGGAGGGCGGCCAGTTCCGCGCCGGGGTCGACGCCCAGGTCCTCCAGGAGGCGTTCGCGGACCCGCCGGTAGGCGTCGAGGGCCTCGCTCTGCCGTCCGGCGCGGTAGAGGGCCTCGATGTGCACGGCCTGCAGGCCCTCCCGGAGGGGATGCCGTTCGGCCAGCTCGGTCAGCTCTCCTAGCAGGAGGGCGTGTTCACCGAGGTCCAGCCGGGCTCGCGCGTGTTCCTCCAGGGCGGCGAGGCGTTCCTCCTCCAGGCGTTCGCGTTCGGCCCGGGTGAACTCGTCGTCGGCGAAGTCGGCGTAGGCGGGGCCGCGCCACAGCGCCAGCGCGTCGGCCAGCAGGCCCGCCCTCTCGCGGGGGTCGTCGGTCTTGTGCGCCCGTGTGGTCAGGGCACGGAACCGCTCGGCGTCCACCGCTTCCGCGTCCACCTGGAGCGCATATCCGGCCGGGCCGTAAGCCACCATCCGCCGGGAGCCGGGCTCGGCCTCGTCCAGGGCCCGGCGCAGCTGGGAGACCTTGGCCTGGAGCGAGGCGTTCGGCCTGCCCGGTGGCCTGCCGCCCCACAGGTCGTCCACGAGCCGGTCGGGGGCCACCGGTCGCCCGGCGTTGACCAGCAGGTCGGCCAGCAGGGCGCGGACCTTCCGCTCGGGGATCCGGACCGGCCGTCCCGACGCGGTCAGCACCTCCAGCGGACCCAGCACCCCGAAACGCACGACGCCACGGTAACCCGCTTACGGACGACCCCAAGCCGACCCCAAGCGCACCGGAAGCGACCGGCCGCACCGTGGACTCACCGAAACGCACTGAAAGGCGGAGATGATGACGAACGACGCTCTTCCCCCGGTGACGGTCATCGGCCTGGGCGCCATGGGGCACGCCCTGGCCACGACCCTGCTCGGCGCGGGCCACCCGACCACCGTGTGGAACCGGACACCCGAAAAGGCCGACGATCTGGTGGCCAAGGGCGCGACCAGGGCGGGCACGGTCCGCGAGGCCGTCCAGGCGAGCCCCGTGGTGATCCTGTGCGTCCTGGACTACGCCGCCGTGCACGGCCTGCTGGACGCCCACGGCGACGTCCTGACGGGCCGGACGCTGGTGAACCTGACCAACGGCCGCCCCCAGGAGGCCACCGAGACGGCGGAATGGGCGGCCGGGCACGGTGCCGAGTACGTGGACGGCGGCATCATGGCCGTTCCCCCGATGATCGGCACTCCCGAGGCGTTCATCCTCTACAGCGGCTCCCGGACGGGGTTCGAGCGTGCCGAGCCCCTGCTCACCCGCCTCGCCACGCCCAACTACCTGGGCGCGGATCCGTCGCTGGCGTCCCTGTACGACCTGGCCCTGCTGAGCGGCATGTACGGGATGTTCGCAGGGGCGCGGCACGCGACGGCCATGGTCGGCGGCGAGCGGGCCCGGGAGTTCACCGAGACGCTGCTCGCGCCGTGGCTCCAGGCGATGACCGCGACCCTCACGCCGCCGAACCCGGTGGGCGAGGCAGGCGACATCCCCTCCGAGGACTCCCCGCTGGACATGCAGGCGGTGGCGCTCGTCAACATCGTGGAGGCCAGCCGTGCGCAGGGCGTCCCGGTGCCGCTGCTGTCCCACCTGCTGACCCCGATGCGCGACATCGTGGCCGCCGGGCAGGGCGACGTCCTGCGGCCGGTGATCCCGCTCGTCGAGAAGGGCTGACCACCCACGGGCCGGATGGGCCCGGAAGGGCGGTTTGCTAGATTCCGGCGGGGGAGGTGAGGCCCGCCGTGGGCACGCAGGGGGACCCGGCCCGGCCGCCGCGAGGCGACGCGCCGACCCGGGTGCTGCTGGTCGAGGACGATCCCGGCCTCGTCCGGGCGCTGCGGATCAACCTGCGGACCCGGGGCTACACGGTGGACGCCGCCCCCGACGGCCGGACCGCCCTGGACCTGGCCGCCCGGCACTCCCCCGACGTGGTGGTGCTCGACCTCGGCCTGCCCGACATGGACGGCGTCGAGGTCATCACGGGCCTGCGGGGCTGGCTGACCGCGCCGATCATCGTGCTGTCGGCGCGGCACGGCTCCCGGGACAAGGTGCGGGCCCTGGACACCGGCGCCGACGACTACGTCACCAAGCCCTTCGGGATGGACGAGCTGCTGGCCCGGCTGCGCGCCGCCGTCCGCCGCGCCGCCCCCGCCGGCCGGGACGGCGGGGACGCCGTGGTGGAGACCGCGTCGTTCACCGTGGACCTGGCCGCCAAGAAGGCCGTCCGCGAGGGGCGGGAGGTGCGGCTCACCCCGACCGAGTGGCACATCCTGGAGATCCTCGTCCGCAACCCCGGCCGCCTGGTCGCCCAGCGGCGGCTGCTGCACGAGGTGTGGGGTCCCGCGTACGAGAAGGAGACCAACTACCTGCGCGTCTACCTGGCGCAGCTCCGCCGCAAGCTCGAACCCGACCCCGGCCACCCCCGGCACCTGATCACAGAACCGGGCATGGGCTACCGCTTCGAACCCTGAGGCACCCGGAGGACGGTCCGGTCAGGCAACGTCCAGGACGATCTTGCCGGTGGTCCGGCCCTCGGCGATCAGCTCGTGCGCCCCGGCCGCGTCCGCCAGCGGGAACCGCCGCTCGACGTGCACGGTCAGCAGCCCCCTGCGAACCAGGTCGGCGAGCGCCTCCAGGCCCGCGCCGTCGGGGTCGACGAGGTACCCGGCGGCGCGCACGCCCAGTTCGGCGGCGCGCTCGTGCAGGCCGGGGGTCCAGGCGGCCTGCCCGCTGACGAGGATCCCGCCGGGCCGCAGGCAGTCCAGCGCCCGCAGCCCCGCCTCCCCGCCGAACATCTGGATCACCACGTCCACGTCGCGGACCTCGGCGGCCACGTCCGTGGTGGTGTAGTCGACCGTCTCGTCGGCCCCCAGGCTCCGCAGGAACGGGTGCTTGGCGGCGCGGGCGGTGCCGATGACGTACGCGCCGCGCGCCTTGGCGATCTGGACGGCCAGGTGCCCCACGCCGCCCGCCGCGCCCGCCACCAGCACCCGCTGCCCGGGGCCGACGTCGGCGACCTCGGTGAGCATGTGCCAGGCCGTCAGGCCCGCCAGCGGCAGCGCCGCCGCCTCGGCGAACCCGAGGTCGTCGGGCATCCGGGCGAAGTGCCGCGCCGGTGCGGTGACGTACTCGGCGTACGCCCCGGCCTCCCGGGGGAACCACGGCATCCCGAACACCCGGTCGCCCGGCGCGAACCGCGTCGTCCCGTACCCGACGGCCTCGACCACGCCCGCCACGTCCCAGCCGTTGACGAACGGCAGGTCCAGCACCCGGTTGTAGGCGATGCCCTGCCGCGTGTAGACGTCCACCGGATTGACCCCGGCGGCGGCCACCCTGACCAGCACCTCGCCGAACACCGGCTTCGGCGTGGGCGTCTCCACCAGCTCCATGGTCTCGACGCCGCCCCACTCGGCCTGCCGCACCGCCCGCATGCCCGCTCCCTCAGTCCGAAAACACAACTCTCTCGCGGCAACCTACGTACATGCAGCCTGTATGTCAATGACCGGATGCCGGGCGGGGCTGGACCAAGGGGAGATAACTATGTTATAGCTGCCATAACAAAGTTATAGCGGCGGGAGGGCGGGTCATGGCCGCAGCGGACGTCACGCAGGTCGCCGAGCGGGTTCCCACGGAGTTCCGGCACTACTGGCGGGCCGCCGAGCGGCCCGGGGTGCGGACGGCGCGGGCGGTGGCGCGGCGCGTGTTCGGGATGGACCTCCTTCCCGACGAGGACCGGGTGCTGCGGTTCGCGCAGGGGTACTACGACGCCGACCCGCTCGCGGACGCGTTCGTCGCCGAGGTCTACATGACCGGTGGGGCCCGGCGGGCGCGGGCGATGCTCGACCAGGCGCTCGCCCACGGCGTCGAGGCGGTGCCGGACGCACCCGAGCCCCTGGTACGCCTGTTCGCCCAGATCGACGAGGAACCCGCCTGGCTCGACCGGGAGCGTTCGGCGCTGGGGGCCACGGTGTTCCGGCGGCTGGGGGTGCCGGGGCTGTGCTTCGCGGGTGCCGGGCAGCTCGTCGGGTTCACCGAGAACGCCGGGGTCAAGCCGCTGGCGATGCACGGCGGGTACGTGGGCGCGAGCGCGCTGTACCGGCTGATGGAGACGGCGCGCTTCTGGATCGACACCACCGAACCCGGGGGCCTGGAGCCGGGCGCCCCGGGGCGCGCCATCGCGGTACGGGTCCGCATCATGCACGCCGTCATCCGGCACCGGCTGAACCGCCACCCCGAATGGGACCACGACGCGTGGGGCGTGCCGATCAGCCAGTCCGAGTCCATCGGGCCGCTGGTCGGCAGCGCCGTGCCCCTCGCGTACGGCGCGAAGGTCGCCGGGCTCCGCTCGACGCGGGCCGAGGCCGAGGCGCTGCTGCACTTCTGGCGGCACGTCGGTCACCTGATGGGGGTGACGCCCCGCTGGTTCCCGGCCGACCTGCGCGAGTGCCTCCAGTACCTGGCCATGTTCCGGCTCAGCCGGGCGTTCACCGGCGGCGACGACACGACCGAGATCATCGAGTCGTACCCCCGCGCGTTCGTGCCGCGGCCGGGCACGCCGTTGCCCAGGCGGCTGCGGGACGAGGTCAACTACCGGGCGCAGCTCGGCTACACGCGGCTGGCGATCGGGTCGCTGTACCGCAGGTACGACATGCCGAGTCCGTGGCCCTGGGCGCTGCACCCGTTCCTGCAGTGGCCGGTCAACTTCGCGGCCACCACCCTCGCCCGCCACGATCCGCGCGCCGCCCGCCTGCTCGACCGTTACCAGCGCTGGCGCCGCCAGACCTGGTGGCGCAACGGGATGGGCGACACGACGCCCGCCTACACCGCCGCCGAGACCCTCCGCCGCTGAGCCTTGCCGAACCCCCCGACAGAAAGGACAGCACGCATGCGCCGAACCCTGAGCGTCCTCGCCGCCGCCCTGGCGGTCACCGGAATGCTGGGGGCGGGCACCGCCGGTGCCGAGCCCGAGAAACGCGTCCACAACGCCATGCAGATCGTCTTCGCCCCGTCCCGGCCCGACGCGTTCTGCACGATCGGCGCGGTCGGCACCGACGACTACGGGCGGGAGATCGCGATCTCGGCGGGCCACTGCGTCCGCGACCCCGCGTACGCCGACCGCGAGATCCACGACGACGTCATCCCCGTCTACCACCGCCAGGACATCGGCTTCGGTCCCATCGGGCACGTGCGGTACTTCAAGGACCCCGAGGGCTCGATGACCGGCCATCCCACCAAGGACTACATGATCATCGAGCTGGTGCCCGGGGTGACGCCGTCCGCCCAGGGCCCGCACCTGCGGCAGACCGGCGAACTGGAGGTCCCCGGCGGCGCGGTCAGCCCGAACGCGCTGAGCCCCGCGCTCGACAACGAGCGCCTGCTGGGCGCCGCGCTGCTCAACAACAACGAGCTGGTCGTGTCGGGCCAGCTCGGCGTGTGGTACGGCCGGATCACCAACAACTCGGCGGGCATCTACCAGTGCTGGGCCAAGCACGCGGCGGGCGACTCCGGCGGCCCGGCGGTCTGGCACGTGCCGGGGACCCCGTATCCCTCCGACGCCAACGGCTTCCAGGCCGCGGGTCCCTGGGCCGGGATCACCAAGGCCCGCATCCTGGGCATCCCGGAGTTCGCCTACACGAGTTCGGCGAACATCCTCGCCGACCTGCGGGCCCGGGACGCCGCCGACCCCGGCGACGTCTACGGCGCGGGTTTCGAAGTCACCGACAACCCCTGACCCCGCGCCCGGCCCTGTTCCGGACAGCCCGGAACAGGGCCGTGGCCGTTCAGTCGTCCCCGGTGGTGCCGACGTGCCGCAGGGTGAACACCGCCAGCAGGGTCAGGAGGCCGACACCGACCGCACCCACCAGGGCGGCGGCGTGCAGCCCGGCGACGAACGCCTCCTTGGCCTCGTCCAGGACGCCCCCGGGCAGGCTCGACGCGACCGATGAGGCTCCCGGGAGGCCGTCCTCGACGGAGTGGCGGGTCGCCTCGGGCAGACCGGACGGCAGCGCCTCGCCGATCCGGGACCGGTAGACGGCGGTCGCCAGGCTCCCCAGCGTGGCGACCCCCACGGCGACGCCCAGTTCCTGGACCGTCTCCGACACCGCCGAGGCCGACCCCGCCCGGCTCGGCGGGGCCGCTCCGACCACCAGATCGGTGCCGAGGGCCGCGATTCCGCCCAGCCCGAAATAGACCAGCCCGAACCCGACGACCACCAGCCCCGTGTCGGACGCGGTCCCCACCTGGGTGAGCAGCAGGTACCCCACGGTGGACAGCCCCAGCGTCCCCGCCACCACGTGGCCGGGGCGGATCCGGCGGGCCAGCAGCGGTCCCCCGATCGCCGCCACGAACATCATCAGCGCGGGCGGCCCCATCCACGCACCGGCGGCCAGCGGCGAGCGCCCCTCCACCAGCTGCAGGTACTGCGTCACCAGCAGCATCACCCCGCCGACCCCGACCAGCCCGGCGAGCAGCACCCCGAGCGCGGCGCTGAACGCCCGGACCGCGAACAGCCGCACGTCCAGCAGCGGGCTCGGCAGCCGCAGCTGACGCCGGACGAACAGCACCCCGAAACCCACCCCGGCGGCCGCCACCAGCGCGGACGTGGTCTCCGCTCCCTCCTTGACCGCGTAGATCACCGGCAGGATCGCGGCGAGCGACAGGGCGACGCTCGGCAGGTCCAGCGGCCCGCCGCGCGGCGCCCGGTACTCCGGCAGCAGCGGCGGCGCCAGCACCAGCAGCAGGCCCGTGACCGGAACGGCGATCAGGAACGCCGAGCCCCACCAGAAGTGCTCCAGCAGCACGCCGCCCACCACCGGCCCGGCCGCCATGCCCAGGGCGAACGCCATCGCCCACACGCCGATCGCCAGCGTCCGCTGCCGGGCGTCGGCGAACATCGTGCTGATCAGCGCCAGGGTGGACGGCATCAGGGTGGCCCCGGCGACCCCCAGGGCCGCCCGCGCGGCGATCAGCATCTCGGCGCTCGTCGCGTACGCCGCCGCCACCGAGACCGCCCCGAACGCCGCCGCGCCGATCATCAGCAGCCGGCGGCGGCCGATCCGGTCGCCCAGGGTGCCCATGGTGATGAGGAACCCGGCGATCAGGAACCCGTAGGCGTCCATGATCCACAGGACCTGGGTGGCGCTGGGCCGCAGGTCCGCCGTGAGTTCCGGCAGCGCCAGGTACAGCAGTGTGACGTCGAGCCCGAGCAGCGCGGTCGGCAGTGCCAGCACGCCGAGACCGGCCCACTCGCGGGCCCCGGCCCTCTCGCGCGCGGTCGTGGTGACCACGGATGAACCCCCTTCCGACGGAGGCGTTCATCGTGGCGGCGGCCCCGCACGGATCCCTGCCGGTGCGCTGCCGGTCCCCGGCCGCCGGTGGCTACGCTGATCACCATGCGTTTCGGGGTGCTCGGCCCGCTGGCCGTCTGGGACGGCGACGGATGCGAGGTGCCGATCCCCGAGGCCAAGGTCCGCGTGCTGCTGGCGAGCCTGCTGGCCCGGGAGGGCGGCCCGGTGCCCGCCGACCGGCTCGCCGAGGACCTGTGGGCCGGCGCGCCGCCGGGCAACCCGGCCAACACCCTGCAGACGAAGATCTCCCGGCTGCGGCAGGTCGTCGGCCGTGACCGGCTCGTCCACCGGCCGTCGGGCTATCTGCTGAGGCCCGGCACGCCGGTCGACGCCCAGGAGTTCGAGGAGCTGGCCGGGCGGGCCCGCCGTGCCGGGGATCCCGCGACCCGGGCCCGGCTGTGCGCGGAGGCGCTGGCGCTGTGGCGTGGTCCCGCCTACGCCGACGTCGCCGACGCGCCGTTCGCGCGCGCCGAGATCGCCCGGCTGGAGGAGCTGCGCCTCGCCGTGCTGGAGGAGCAGGCCGAGGCACGGCTGGAGCTGGGCGAGCACGCCGTGCTGGCGGCGGAGCTGGGCGCGCTGGTGGCGCGCCATCCGCTCCGCGAGCGGCTGCGCACGGCGCACCTGCGGGCACTCGCCCTGACCGGCCGCCAGGGCGACGCCCTCGCCGCCTTCCACGACCTGCGGCGGCGGCTGGACGAGGAGCTGGGCGTCGAGCCCGGCCCGGCCGTGGCCGAGGCGTACCAGGAGATCCTGCGCGGGGTCCCGGCCACGCCGCCGCGCCGCCGCGGCAACCTGCCCGTCCCGGTGACCCCGCTGGTCGGCCGGGAACGCGAGGTGCCCGCCGTGCGGGACGCCCTGGCGGACGCGCGGCTGGTGACGCTGACCGGCCCCGGCGGCGTCGGCAAGACCCGGCTGGCCATCGCGGCGGCCCGGGACCTGACCGGCCGGTTCCCCGACGGGGTGTGGCTGGTGGAGCTGGCCGGGCTCGCGGGCCGGTCCACCCCGGACGACGTCGCCGAACGGGTCATCGCCGCCGTGGGCCTGTGCGACACCGCCGCGGTGGACCCCGAGCCGGTCGATCTCGTGGACTGGCTGTGCGGGGCGCTCGCGGACCGGCGGGTGCTGCTCCTGCTGGACAACGGCGAGCACGTGGTGGACGCGCTGGCCGCGCTGGCCGCCCGGCTGCTG
>DATADI010000286.1:0-8276 GCA_036258615.1 Thermomonospora sp.
AGCCCGAGCGCGCCGAGCGCCTCGCCGACGAGGCCGCCCGGCACCTGGACGACCCGCTGGAGCTGGCGGACGTGGCATGGATCCGCGCGACGCTCGCCGACGGGCAGGGACGGCAGCGGGCGGCCCACGAGATCCTCGGCGAGGCGGCCGTGTCGGTGGCGCGGCGGGCTCCCGACCGGGCGGCGTTCATGCTGTTCCACGCGGCGGAGGCGGCCTGGAACGCCGCCGACTTCGACGCCGTGTGCGCGACCGCCGAGCGGGCCGTCGCGCTGAAGCTCCCCGGGGCCGACCGGGTCCGGGCGATGGCGCGGGTCGCCGACGGGCTGAACCACCTGGGCGGCGGGGACGTCGCCGACGGTGTGGCCGCCCTGCGGGAACTGGTGGACGCGGCGCTGACCCGGTGCGCGACGACGACCCCGCGCGAGTCCGCCGCGGTGGTGTTCTGGCTGCTGCTGCTCGGCGACCACGAGGCGGCGCTCGACCTGGCGGTCACGCTGGAACGGGAGTGCCGCGCGCAGAGCGCCCTGGGGACGCTGCCGCGGGCGCTGGCGCTGCTGGCCCGCGCGCAGCTGCTGGCGGGACGGCACCGGGAGGCGTGCTCGACGGCGGCCGAGGGCCTGCAACTGGCCCGCGACATCGGCCAGGTGCAGTCCGAGGGGCTGCCGGCGATCGTGCTGGCGCAGCTCGCGGCCGTCGAGGGCGACGAGGAGGGCTTCACCACGATCGCCGCCGACGTCCTGGAACGCGGCGTCGGCACCAGCGCGCTGCGGATGGAGTGCGCGCGGAGCCTGCTGGACCTGGGCCTGGGCCGGTACGAGGCCGCCGCCGACCGGCTCGCCGCGATCGCCGCCGGGCCCGCCCGCCTCGACGGGCTGTCCAGCATGCCGGACCTGGTGGAGGCCTCGGTCCGTATCGGCCGTACCGCGCGGGTCCGGGAGGTCGCCGACTGGTACGCCGGCTGGGCGACCCACACCCGGCAGCCCTGGGCGCAGGGGGTGGCGGCGCGGCTGCGGGCCCTGACCGGCCCCGCCGCCGAGGCCGGACGCCACTACGCCCGCGCCGTGGAGCTGCACCGCAGGCCCGGCGGACGCCCGTTCGAGCAGGCCCGCACGGAACTGCTGTACGGGGAGTGGCTGCGCCGCGACCGCCGCCCGTCCGAGGCCCGGCCGCACCTGCGGTCGGCGCTGGAGACGTTCGAACGGCTGGGGGCGCCCCCGTGGGCGGAACGCGCCCGCACCGAGCTGCGCGCCGCCGGGGAGAGCGCCGCCGACGGCGGCCGGGCCGACCTGCTGTCCCGCCTGACACCGCAGGAACTCCAGGTCGCCCGGCTCGCCGCGACCGGCCTCAGCAACCGGGAGATCGGCGCGCAGCTGTTCCTGAGCCCGCGCACCGTCGGGTACCACCTGTCGAACGCCTATCCCAAGCTCGGCGTCACCTCACGCGGCGCCCTGGCCCGCCTGGGCCTGTCGTAGTCTCAGCCCCGGAGCTGGCCCTCACCGGTGACGACGTACTTGGTGGAGGTCAGCTCCGGCAGCCCCATGGGGCCGCGGGCGTGCAGCTTCTGCGTGGAGATGCCGATCTCCGCCCCGAACCCGAACTCCTCCCCGTCGGTGAACCGGGTGGAGGCGTTCACCATGATCGCCGCCGAGTCCACCGTGGCCACGAACCGGCGGGCCGCCTTCTGGGAGTCGGTGACAATCGCCTCGGTGTGCCCGGAGCCGTACTTGCGGATGTGCCGGGCGGCCTCGTCGAGGGAGTCCACCACCCGGGCGGCGATGTCCAGCGACAGGTACTCGGCGTAGTAGTCGTCCTCGGTGGCCTCGACCACGTCGTCGGCGTAGGAGCGGACGCGCTCGTCGCCGTGCACGGTGACGCCCCTGGCCCGCAGCGCCTCCAGCGCCCGGGGCAGGAACGCGTCGGCGACGTCGGCGTGCACCAGCAGCGTCTCGGCGGCGTTGCACACCGAGGGCCGCTGGGTCTTGGCGTTGACGAGGATGTCCAGCGCCATGTCCAGGTCGGCGGCGGCGTCCACGTACACCGCGCAGTTGCCCACCCCGGTCTCGATCACCGGGACGGTGGACTGCTCCACCACCGAGTTGATCAGGGACGCGCCGCCGCGCGGGATCAGCACGTCCACCAGCCCGCGCGCCCGCATCAGGTGCCCGGCCGACTCGCGGGACGTGCCGGGCACGAGCTGCACCGCGTCGGCGGGCACGTCGGTGCCGCGCAGCGCGTCCTGCATCACCCGCACCAGCACCGTGTTCGACTCGTACGCCGAGGAGGACCCGCGCAGCAGCACGGCGTTGCCACTCTTGAGGCACAGCGCCGCCGCGTCCACGGTGACGTTGGGACGGCCCTCGTAGATGATGCCGACCACGCCGAGCGGCACCCGGATCTGCCGCAGCTCCAGCCCGTTCGGCAGCACCGTGCCGCGCACCGTCTCCCCGACGGGGTCGGGCAGCGCGGCGACCGTGCGGACGGCCTCGGCGATCGCCGCGATCCGGCCCTCGTCCAGCGACAGCCGGTCGATCATGTACTCGGAGGTGCCGTTGTCGCGGGCGCGCGCCACGTCCTGGGCGTTGGCCTTGACGATCTCGGCGGCCTCGGCGACCAGGGCGTCGGCGACGGCGTGCAGGGCCGCGTCCTTGGCCGCGCGCGGCAGCGGCGCCAGCTCCGCGGTCGCCTCCCTGGCCAGCTCGGCCACCCGGAGAAAGTCCTCGCGCTCACTCATCGCCCTGCCCTTTCGTCGATCGGCGGTCCAGGATCACCAGGTCATCACGGTGGATGATCTCGCGTTCGTACTCGGGGCCCAGCTCACGGGCCAGCCAGCGGGTGGAGCGCCCCATCAGCTCGGGGATCTCCCCCGCGTCGTAGTTCACCAGGCCGCGGGCCACCACGGCACCGTCCGGGTCGCACACGTCCACCGGGTCGCCCGCGGTGAAGTCGCCCTGCACGCCGGTGACCCCGGCGGGCAGCAGCGACTTGCGCCGCCGTACGACCGCGTCGACGGCGCCCGCGTCCAGCACCAGCCGCCCCTGGCCGGTGGTGGCGTGCGCCAGCCACAGCAGCCGGGTGGACGGGCGGCGGGCCTGCGGGTGGAAGTACGTCCCGACGGACTCTCCGGCGAGCGCGGCGGCGGCGGACGCGGCGTTGGTGAGGACCACGGGCACCCCCGCGATCCGGGCGGCCTCCACCTTGGTGACCATGCCGCCGGTGCCGACCCGGCCCGACCCGCCGAGCGTGACCCCGGCCAGGTCGGCGGGGCCCCGCACGTCGGTGATGCGGCGCGCGCCGGGCTGCCGGGGGTCGCCGGTGTACAGGGCGTCCACGTCCGACAGCAGCACCACCGCGTCGGCGCGGACCAGGTGCGACACCAGCGCGGCGAGCCGGTCGTTGTCGCCGAACCGGATCTCGTCGGTGGCGACCGTGTCGTTCTCGTTGACGATCGGGAGGATCCCGAGCGCCAGCAGCTGCTCCAGGGTCCGCTGGGCGTTGCGGTGGTGGGCGCGGCGCATCATGTCGTCGGCGGTCAGCAGCACCTGCCCCACCCGCAGCCCGTACCGGGCGAACGAGGAGGTGTACCGGGCGACCAGCAGGCCCTGCCCGACGCTGGCGGCGGCCTGCTGGGTGGCCAGGTCCGGGGGGCGGCGGGTCAGCCCGAGCGGCCCCAGGCCCGCCGCAATCGCCCCGGAGGACACGAACACGATCTCGCGTCCGGCGGCCCGCCCGGCGGCCAGCACGTCCACCAGCGCGTCGATCCGGTCGGCGTCGATGGTGCCCTGGGCGGTGGTCAGCGAGGACGACCCCGCCTTCACCACCACCCGCCGGGCCTTGAGGATCTCCTCGCGGACCTCGCTCATCGGCCCTCCAGCCGCCGGTCGGTACCGCGCGGGCCCCGGCCCTCGCCGCCGGCCAGGATCTCGGGGTCCCAGTCGAACACCACCGCGTCGTCCTCGGTGCCGATCATGACGGTGGCGCCGGGCTCGGCCCCCGCCTCGGCCAGCGCCTCCTCCACGCCGAGCCGCTGCAGCCGGTCGGCGAGGTAGCCGACCGCCTCGTCGTTGTTGAAGTCGGTCTGCCGCAGCCAGCGGCGGGGCTTGTCGCCGCCGACCAGGTACGTGTTGCCGCCCAGGTCCTTGACGGTGAAGTCGGCGCCGCCGCCGACCGGCTCGGGCCGGATGACCAGGCGGGTCGGCTCCGGCGGCGGCAGCGTCGCCCGGTAGGACGCGACCATCTCCGCCATCGCGAACGACAGCTCCTTGAGCCCCTCGTGGGAGGCCGCCGACACCTCGAACACCCGCAGCCCGCGCTGCTCGAACTCCGGCCGCACCAGCTCGGCCAGCTCCCGCCCGTCCGGGACGTCGATCTTGTTGAGAACCACCAGCCGGGGCCGCGCCGACAGGGGCCGATCGTCGCCGAGGACCTGGTCGTAGGCGCGCAGCTCGGCCTCGATGACCTCGAAGTCGCTGACCGGGTCGCGCCCGGGCTCCAGGGTCGCGCAGTCCAGCACGTGCACCAGGGTGGAGGACCGCTCGATGTGCCGCAGGAACTCCAGGCCCAGCCCGCGGCCCTCGCTGGCGCCCTCGATCAGGCCCGGCACGTCGGCGACGGTGAACGTCACGTCCCCGGCGGCCACCACCCCGAGGTTGGGCGTCAGCGTGGTGAACGGATAGTCGGCGATCTTCGGCCGGGCCGCCGACAACGCCGCGATCAGCGAGGACTTGCCCGCGCTGGGGAACCCGACCAGCGCCACGTCGGCGACGCTCTTCAACTCCAGCACGATGTCGCCGGACTCGCCCTCCTCCCCCAGCAGCGCGAAGCCGGGGGCCTTGCGCCGGGTGGAGGCCAGCGCGGCGTTCCCCAGCCCGCCCCGGCCGCCCTTGGCGACGACGAACCGGGTGCCCTCCCCCACCAGGTCGGCCAGCACCTCCCCGCCGGGGGTCAGCACGACCGTGCCGTCGGGGACGGGCAGCACCACGTCGTCGCCGTCGGCCCCGTTGCGGTGCGAGCCCTGGCCGGGCCGCCCGTTGCCCGCCCGGCGGTGCGGACGGCGGTGGTAGTCGAGCAGGCTGGCGGTGTTGCCGTCCACGACGAGGATCACGTCACCGCCCCGGCCGCCGTTGCCGCCGTCGGGGCCGCCGAGCGGCTTGAACTTCTCGCGGTGGACCGAGGCGCAGCCGTGCCCGCCGTCGCCCGCCGCGATGTGCAGCACCACCCGGTCCACGAACTGCGCGCCGGCGGCCATGGGGGTCCCCCTCGATGATCGGTGTGGTGACAATGACAGAGGGCGGACCGATCGGTCCGCCCTCTGGGTAACGCTGGGATGCAGGCGGATTACTCCGCCGGCGGGACGATGCTCACGGCCTTGCGGCCCCGGTAGCGGCCGAACTCGACCGTCCCGGCGACCAGCGCGAACAGCGTGTCGTCGCCCCCGCGGCCCACGTTGAGGCCGGGGTGGAAGTGCGTGCCGCGCTGCCGGACGATGATCTCGCCCGCGTTGACGACCTGGCCGCCGAACCGCTTGACGCCCAGGCGCTTGGCGTTGGAGTCCCGGCCGTTCCGGCTGGACGAGGCGCCCTTCTTGTGTGCCATCGGTCTACCTCCTACTTCCCGGAACGGATACCGGTGACCTTGACGCGGGTGTAGGGCTGACGGTGACCCATCCGCCGCTTGTACCCGGTCTTGTTCCGGTAGTGCATGATGTTGATCTTCGGGCCCTTGGCGGCGCCGAGGACCTCCGCGGTGACCTCGTACTTGGCCAGCTCGGCCGGAGAGCTCACCACCGTGTCGCCGTCGACGACCAGCACCGCCGGGAAGGTGACCGTCGAGCCGACCTCGTCCTTGAGCTTGTCGACGGTGAGCACGTCACCCTCGGACACCTTCTCCTGCCTGCCGCCTGCGCGGACGATCGCGTACACCGCAGAAAACCCTTCGTTGTCGCGTGCTCGCGGAACCGACCGCTCCCACGCGTGACCACCAGCCCCCGGTTGAGGGCCTACCCCCGGCTGCGACCGAAGGCGGCACGCACGGGGGGACCCCCCGTACGCTCTCTGCTCGTGCACCCCGCCGGACCGGCGGGGGTCGCGCCGGGCGCCTCCGCTGCGGGGTCGCAGCCCCTACGGAAGTCCAGGCGCACAGCCGATGGGCGTGCGCTCGGCACGCCGCAAAAATAATAGCCGAACTACGCGCCGGAGCCGAATCGCGTCCCCGGCCGCCGCCCGCGCGGGGCGGGCGGCCGGGGACGCGGTGTCAGCTCTCGGCGGTGGCGGGCTCGGCCTCGGCCTTGGCGCGGGAGCGGCGGGGGCGGCGGCGACGGCCGTTGGCGGTGACGGCGGCCTCCGGCTCGGGCGCCTCCTCCGGCTCCACGGAGTCCAGGGTGGCCGGGACGGTCTCGGTGGCCTCGACCGTGGCCTCGGCGGCCTCCTCCGCGGCGACGGCGGGGGCCTCGGCGGGCTCCTCCGGCTCCGGCGGCGGACCGGCCTCGCGCCTGGCCGCCGGGCGCTTGTCGGCCTCCTGCCGGGCCAGCTTCTCCTCGACGGCCTTCTCGACGTCGCCCTTGCGCTTGCGGCGGCGCCCGCCGCCGGACGCGGCGGACTTGTCGGGGGTGTGCTCCACCGGGGTGGTCTGCACGTGGATGCCCCGGCCGTTGCAGCACTCGCAGACCTCGGAGAACGCCTCCAGCAGCCCCTGGCCGACGCGCTTGCGGGTCATCTGGACCAGGCCCAGCGAGGTGACCTCGGCGACCTGGTGCTTGGTGCGGTCCCGCGACAGGCACTCCAGCAGCCGCCGCAGCACCAGCTCGCGGTTGCTCTCCAGCACCATGTCGATGAAGTCGATGACGATGATGCCGCCGACGTCCCGCAGCCGCAGCTGCCGCACGATCTCCTCGGCGGCCTCCAGGTTGTTGCGGGTGACGGTCTCCTCCAGGTTGCCGCCCTGGCCGGTGAACTTGCCGGTGTTGACGTCCACCACGGTCATCGCCTCGGTGCGGTCGATGACCAGCGAGCCGCCGCTGGGCAGCCACACCTTGCGCTCCAGCGCCTTGGCGATCTGCTCGTCGATCCGGTACGCGGCCAGCACGTCCCCGGACCCGTCCCAGCGCTGCACCCGGTCGGCCAGGTGCGGGGCCACGTACTGGACGTACTCCGAAACCATGTCCCAGGCGCCCTCACCGGCGACGACGAGCTTGCTGAAGTCCTCGTTGAAGATGTCGCGGACCACGCGGATGGTCAGGTCCGGCTCGCCGTGCAGCAGCGCGGGGGCGCTGGCGGTCTTGGCCTGCCGCTGGATGTGCTCCCACTGCGCGGCCAGCCGCGAGACGTCGCCCTCCAGCTCCTCCTCGGTGGCGCCCTCGGCGGCGGTCCGGACGATCACCCCGGCGTTCTCCGGCATGATCTTCTTGAGGATCTGCTTGAGGCGGCTGCGCTCCTTGTCGGGCAGCTTGCGGCTGATCCCGGTCATCGAGCCGTCCGGGACGTACACCAGGTAGCGGCCGGGCAGCGAGACCTGGCTGGTCAGCCGGGCGCCCTTGTGGCCGACCGGGTCCTTGGTGACCTGCACCAGCACCGACTGGCCGGACTTGAGCGCCGACTCGATCCGGCGCGGCTGGCCGACCAGCCCGGCGACGTCCCAGTTGACCTCACCGGCGTACAGGACGGCGTTGCGGCCCTTGCCGACGTCGACGAACGCCGCCTCCATCGACGGCAGGACGTTCTGCACCTTGCCGAGGTAGACGTTGCCCACGTACGACTGGTGGGTGGCGCGGTCCACGTAGTGCTCGACCAGGACCCCGTCCTCCAGGACGGCGATCTGGGTGCGCTCGCCCTGCTGGCGGATCACCATGACCCGCTCCACCGACTCGCGGCGGGCCAGGAACTCCGACTCGGTGATCACCGGCGGGCGGCGGCGGCCCTGCTCGCGGCCCTCGCGGCGGCGCTGCTTCTTGGCCTCCAGCCGGGTCGAGCCCTTGACGGACTGGACCTCGTCGGACACGTCCCGGGGCTCGGCCGCCCGGCTCGAGCGGACGTGCACGACCGTGTTGGGCGGGTCGTCGGGGGCCTGCTCCTCGGCCTCGGCCGCGCCGGTGCGGCGGCGCCGGCGACGCCGGCGGCGGCTGGTGCCGGTGGCCGCGCCCTCCTCGGCGTCCTCGGTCTCCTCCGCCTGCTCGGCGGTCTCCTCCTCGGGCTCCTCGGCGGCCTCCTCGGCCTTCCTGTCGGCCCGGCGGCGGCGGGTGCGGGTGCTCTTGGCGGCGGGCTCGGCGGCGGGCTCGGCGGCGG
>DATADI010000287.1:0-3853 GCA_036258615.1 Thermomonospora sp.
CCGGCCCGCCTCCCGGCCGTGCCCGCATCGTCGTCCTGCCCGCCGAGGACCGGCCGGCGCGCCCCCAGACGGGGGAGGAGGCCCTCGACGGCACCGTCGAGGCGGTCCGCGACGTGCTGTCGGCCGACGGCGCCGCGGTGCTGCTCGCCGACCGTGACGGCGGGCTCGCGCTCGGCGCCTCCACCGGCGCCGTCCCCGACCAGCCCGCCGGGCCGCTGACCGTCGCCGGCCTGGGCCCGCGCGCCCACGCCGGGGAGCCCTGGGTCGCCGGGGACGCCGACCCGGTCGCCGCCGCCCTGGCCGCCGGGTCCCTGGCCGCCGCGCCCCTCCAGGTCCAGGGACGCCTCACCGGGCTGCTGGTCGCCGTCTCCACCGACCCCGGCCGCTTCGACGAGGACGCCGGGCGCCGGCTGGGCCGCATCGCCGACGAGATGGCGCTGTCCATGGAACGCGCCCGGCTCGGCGAACTGGAGCGGTCCTGGCGGGGCTGGCTCAGCTTCGTCGCCGAGGCCAGCGACCTGCTGGCCGGGACCCTCGACCAGGAGCGCACCATGGCCCTGGTCGCCCAGCTCGTCGTTCCGCGGCTGGCCACCTGGTGCGCCGTCCACACCGTGGACGAGACCGGCGCCGCCCGCCCCGCCTACGTCTGGCACGCCGACGAGACCCGCGTGGACGGGCTGCGCGAACTGCTCGCCAACGCCACCCCCGCGCCCCCGATGGACTCCTCCGGCGCCTGGAACGGGCACACCGCCGCGCCCAGCCCCGTCCGGGCCCTCGCCGGGAGCACCGCCGACGACCTCGCCTACGCCTTCCCGCTGATCGCCCGGGGCCGCCGGATGGGCGTCCTGGTCATCGGCAGGCCCGCCGGCGACCGCTTCCCCCAGGTCGCCATCGACCTGGCCGAGGAGCTGAGCCGCCGCGCCGCCCTGGCCATCGACAACGCCCGCCTCTACACCGCGCAGACCACCATGAGCCGGGCCCTGCAGCGCAGCCTGCTCCCGCCCGGCATCCCCGACATCCCCGGCCTGGAGGTCGAGGTGGTCTACCAGCCAGCGGGCGAGGGCAGCGAGGTCGGCGGCGACTTCTACGACGTGTTCGCCTGCGGCCCGGTCCCGGCCGGTCCCGGGCCCGCCTCCCGCTGGCGGTTCGCCATCGGCGACGTGTGCGGCACCGGCCCCCAGGCGGCGGCCGTCACCGGCCTGGCCCGCCAGGCCCTGCGGATCCTGTCCGCCGAGGAGATGCCCGTCCCCGACGTCCTGACCCGGCTGAACCGGCTGATCCTGGCCGAGGGTCCCCGCGCCCGGCTGCTCACGCTGCTGCACGGCGAGATCACCCCGCGGCCCGGCCGCGACGGCGTCCACATCGACCTGGTCAGCGCCGGGCACCCGCCGCCGCTCGTGCTGGACCCCGACGGCACCGTCCACGAGGGCACCACCGCCCAGCCGCTGCTGGGCGTGTTCGACGACGTGGAGTTCACCGCCGACAGCCTCGACCTGCGGTCCGGCCAGGTGCTGCTGTGCGTCACCGACGGCGTCACCGAACGGCGCGCCGGCAACCGGCTGCTCGGCGACGAGAACGGCCTGGAGCACCTGCTGTCGGCCTGCCGGGGCCTCAGCGCGGGCGCCGTCGCCGCCCGCATCCAGCGGGCCGTCCGCGACTTCGGCCCCGAGCCGTCCAACGACGACGTGGCACTGATCGTGCTCAGAGCGTCGTGATCGCCCCCGGATACCCGTTCCGGCATGCCCTGGGCGTCCATTTGTTCTAGGGTGATGGGCGATGGGTCTCGCCTTGCACACGACACGACAGGACGACCGCGTCACCGTTGCGGCGCGCGGTTCGATCGACCTGCACTCCTCCGACGAGCTCCGGGGACGGCTCGAGTCGCTCGTCGAGGCGGGCCACAAGGAGATCGTCGTCGACCTCACCGCGGTCGACTTCTGCGACTCCTCCGGCCTGAACGTGCTGGTCCGCGCCTACAAGCACGCCCGCGCGCAGAACGCCTCGTTCACCGTGACCGGCGCCTACGGACGGGTCGAGAACGTGCTCCGCACCACCGGCCTGGACCGCTTCCTCATCGGTGCCCCGCCCGAGGGATGACCCCGGTGTCGGAGACGACCCTGCGCGCCGCCCCGCAGAGCGAGGCGGTCGAACTCGCCCGCAGGCTCGCCGCCCGCACCATGCGCACCTGGGCGCTCGTCGACCGTGAGGAACAGGTCACCGCGATCGTCGCCGAACTGGTCGCCAACGCCGTCCGGCACGCCGGGACCGTCCTGGAACTGCGGCTGCAGCGGCGGCCCGGGTCCGTCCGCGTCGAGGTCCGCGACCGGGCGTCCGCCATGCCGAGGATGACCGTGCCCGCCCCGCTGGACGAGTCCCACCGGGGCCTGTTCATCGTCGACAGCTTCGCCACCGACTGGGGCGCGGTGCCCGTCACCGGCGGCAAGGTCGTCTGGGCCGAGGTCGCCACCTAGCCACCCCGGCCCGTCCCCATCCGCTCAGTGGGCGTCGCGGTACATCTCGGCGACCATGAACGCCAGGTCCAGCGACTGCCCACGGTTCAGCCGCGGATCGCACGCCGTCTCGTACCGCTGATGCAGGTCGTCCTCGTCGATGTGGGTCCCGCCGCCGACGCACTCGGTCACATCGTCGCCGGTGAACTCGATGTGGATGCCGCCCGGGTGGGTGCCCAGCGACCGGTGCACCTCGAAGAACCCCGCGACCTCGTCCAGCACGTCGTCGAACCGCCGGGTCTTGTGCCCGCTCGGCGCCTCGAACGTGTTGCCGTGCATCGGGTCGCAGATCCACGCCACCGGGGCCCCCGACTGCGCGACCTTCTCCACCAGCGGCGGCAGCGCCTCCCGGATCCGGCCCGCGCCCATCCGCGTGATGAACGTCAGACGGCCCGGCTCCCCGTCCGGGTTCAGCCGGTCGATCAGCGCGAGCGCGTCGTCGGCGGTCGTCGTCGGGCCCAGCTTCACCCCGATCGGGTTGCGGATCCGGCTGGCGAACTCCACGTGCGCGCCGTCCAGCGCCCGGGTCCGCTCACCGATCCACACGAAGTGCGCCGACACGTCGTAGGGCAGCCCGCTGCGGCTGTCGATGCGGGTCAGCGCCCGCTCGTACTCCAGCAGCAGCGCCTCGTGGCTGGAGTAGAACTCCACCCCGTGGAACTCCTCCGGGTCGGCCCCGCACGCCTTCATGAACGCCAGCGCCCGGTCGATCTCCCCGGCCAGCCGCTCGTACCGCTGCCCGGCCGGGCTGGCCGCCACGAAGTCCTGGTTCCACGCGTGCACCTGCCGCAGGTCCGCGTACCCGCCCTTGGTGAACGCCCGGCACAGGTTCAGCGTCACCGCCGAACAGTGGTACGCCTGCAGCAGCCGCCGTGGATCGTTCCGCCGGGACTCCGGCGTGAAGTCGAAACCGTTGACCGCGTCGCCCCGATAGGCCGGGAGCGTCACCCCGCCCCGCACCTCGACCGGCTTGGACCGCGGCTTGGCGAACTGCCCCGCCATCCGGCCGATCTTCACGACCGGGACGCTGCCCGCGTACGTGAGCACGACGGCCATCTGGAGCAGGGTCTTGAGCTTGTTGCGCACGGCGTCGGCCGTGGACCCGGTGAACGTCTCCGCGCAGTCGCCGCCCTGCAGGACGAACGCCTCACCGCGGACGACGTCCGCCAGACGGTCCTTGAGCTGGTCGCACTCTCCGGCGAACACCAGCGGCGGCGCCTGGGCGAGCTGCTCGGCGACCGCCCGGACCTCCTCCGGGTCGTCCCATTCCGGCTGCTGGGCGGCGGGCAGGGCGCGCCAGGCGTCCAGGTCCCCCGCGGCGGTGGTCGTACTCACGCCACAAG
>DATADI010000288.1:0-2886 GCA_036258615.1 Thermomonospora sp.
GCGGCCAGCAACAGCCCCGCCGCCCCGGCCGCGCCGCGCACCACCCTGGCGGGGCCTGTCACGGGGTCGGCCCCTGGACGATCATCGAGCGGAAGTCGAGCCTGGCGGGCTCCTTCAGGTACCCGTAGTTGCCCATCAGACCCGCCAGCCGTTGCAGCCGCCCGGCGTTCTGGCCGGTGGGGAAGGAGCCGAGGGTGACCACCCGGGCGGTGTTCTCGTCGATGCCCCGGACGTAGGTCGGCAGCGTCCTGGTCACCAGGGACCGGTCGGTGGCGGCCATCCGCTGGGCCTGCGCCATCGCCCGCTGGAACGCGGCGACCGTCCTGGGGTGCTTCTCGGCGAAGTCCCCCAGCACGCCCCAGCCCGCGATCGGGATGTTCTTGGTGGGGCCGCCCGGGTCCATGGTGTCGAGCACGGTCCGCGCGCCCTCCCGCTGGAGCGCGGTGATGAACGGCTCGGCGACCCAGGCCGCGTCCACCCGCCCGGCCTTGAGCGCGGCGGCCATCTGCGGGAACCCGATCTCGACGAACTCCACCGCGTCCTTCGGCAGCCCGGCGGCCCGCAGGGTGGCCTCGGTCGCCAGCGTGCCGATGGCCTTCAGCGACGGCACCGCGATCTTCTTGCCGCGCAGGTCGGCCGGGTTCCTGATCGAGGAGTCGGCGGGTACCAGCACCACGAACGCGCCCTTCTCGCCCTGGTAGGCGTCGGCGACGAAACGCCACCGCACCGCGCCGCCGCTCTGCTCCTGCGCGATGAGCGCGGCGACGTAGTTGCTCAGGGAGATGTCGAGCTGCCCGCTCTTGAGCAGCGGCACCGCCGCCGCCCCGCTCTGCACGATCCGGGTGGTGACGGTCAGGCCCTCCTTCCTGAAGAGCCCCTGCTGGATGGCGACGTACAGCGGCGCGGCGTCGGGCACCGGCAGCAGCCCGATCGTGAGCCTGGCCTTCTCCAGCCCGTTGGCCCCGCCCTCGTCGTCCGACCCGCCGCAGGCGGCGAGGGCGGTGGCGGCCAGCAGCACCGCGACAATGGCGTTCAGGGGACGCCGGTAAGCGGCATTCCGGCCTCGCCGATGAGCGGAGACCACAGCACCACGCCGCCAGAACGGCGTTCTCTTGTATTGATCATCCGTGGACATGCGGGGACGGTGGCGCACCGGCCCGTGACATCGCTATGACAGGCTTTTGACACCTGCGGACATCTGCGGACATTTGCCGCCATTCGCTGGCCGTCCGGCCGTCGCGCCTCTACGGTGATCACGCCTCGCACCGCCGTGACAGCCGCCCGAGTGGAGATCGTCATGAGCCATCCGACGCTGCTGGCCCAGATATCCGCCAAACGGCGATGGTCGAGCGACGACGGGGCCCGCGCCTTTCTCGCCATGGCCCGCGAGATGGGCGAGAACGTCGAGATCAGCGAACGCACCTGGAACCGGTGGTGCCGGGGCGGCCTGCGCCGCCGCCCCAGAATGGCGTGCTGCCGTGTCCTGGAGCGGATGTTCGGGCATCCCGTGGAGGTGCTGCTGGGCCCGGTGGACGCCGCCGACCCCCTGCTCCCGCCCGGCCCGGACGGCCCCCCGGACGGCATCCCCGACGTCCTGGCCACCGCCGCCGAGGAGTCCACCGCCCATCTCGCGCAGGTGGAGTCGCTGGCGCTCGGGCCGGTGACCCTGGAGCAGGCGGGTGACGACGTGATCAGGCTGGCGCGGACGTTCCCCACGCTGCCGCCCGCCCAGGTCCTGCGCCAGTGCGCCCGGCTCCGGCGCCGGATCGCCGAACTGCTGCCGCAGACCACCCGGCCCAGCCAGCACCGCGACCTGTACCTGATGCTGGGGGAACTGTGCGGCCTGCTCGCCGTGGCCTCCTTCGACCTCGGCGACACCACCGCCGCCACCGCGCACGCCCGCGCGGCCTGGGGGTACGGGGAGCTGATCGAGCACGACGCGCTGCGGGCCTGGGCACGCGGCACGCAGGCGCTCCTGGCCTACTGGGAGGGCCGCCCCAGCGCGGCCGTACGGCTGGCCCGGTCGGGACGCGGTTACGTCAGGGCGGGTACCGCCCTCGTCCGCGTCTGCCACATCGAGGCCCGCGCCCACGCGTACCAGCGTGACCACGACCGCGCCCGGCGGGCCCTGTACGACGCGTACAAGGCGGCCGACGCGGGCGGCCACGACGACCTGCACGACAGTGTGGGCGGGGAGTTCGGCTTCGGGCCCGCCCGGCAGGCGCGCTGCGAGAGCAGCGTCCACGTGCGGCTCGGGGACGGCGTGGAGGCGGTCGCCGCCGCGGGGCGCGCCCTGGAGGAGCACCTGGCCTCCGGTGGCAGGGGCGGCAAGCTGCTCCCGCAGATCCACGCCGACCTGGCCGCCGGTCACCTGCTCCGCAACGCCCCGGACGCCGCCGCCGAGCACGTGGCGGCGGCCCTGTCGGTGCCGGTGCCGCACCGGGTCACCGGCCTGGTCGAACGGGTCCGCGTCGTCCGCGGGCTGGCCGAGCGGCGGCCGGGCGTGCCGGAGGCGCTGCCGCTGGACCGGATCCGGGAGTTCCTCGACGACCCGGCCGGACGGCCCCTGCGCTCCCTCCGCTGACGCCTCACCGCGGCCGTACGGACCGCAGCGGGTACGGCAGCCCGGCGACGCCGTCGGGACCGGGCGGCAGGTCGGGGACCTGGACGCACGACCCGACCCCGGCGTACATCAGCGTGTGCTCCGGCGGATGCCCCCCGATCACCGGATGCCACTCCCCGGTGAAGACCAGCCCCGGGCCGACCGGCGTCAGGTCGCCGAAGAACCGGGCGACCTGCTCGCGGCTGCGCGGCACCAGCGGCGTGGGGCACTCCAGGCCGAACAGCCGCGCGGCCTCGGCGGTGGCCTCGGCCGCCACGTCGGAC
>DATADI010000289.1:0-5726 GCA_036258615.1 Thermomonospora sp.
CGGCCCGCGCGCCCGGCGGACGATCCCCCGGCACGCGGGCGGCCCGTCGCGCCGGTCGGTGCTCGGCGGGGTGATGTCGGCCGGGTTCGGGCTGGGCATGGCGGCGCTGGGGGTCTTCCCCGCCGCCCGGCAGGCCCGCGCGGACGAGGCGTACGACGAGTACTACGAGATCAAGAGGCTGCCGTGCCCGTCGTACGCGTCGTGGCACGACTGCAGCCCGGGGTGCGGGCCGAGCCAGGTGTGCGCGAGCTGCTGCCGCACCAGCGGGCCCCGCAAGGGCTTCCACCACTCCAGCGTGTCCAAGCCCAACCACAAGCTGCGGCCCAACAAATGCTTCGGCGGGTGGGCCGACGGGTGGCTGTGGCGGTGGAACGGCCGCTGCGGCGAGTGCGCGAACTCGCGGACGTTCCGCTGCCATGACGGGTGGCGCAGGTCGAGCCGGACCAGCCCCTACTACCGCACCATCTGCAAGTGGACGACCGCGTGCCGGTAGCCGCGCCGGGGCGGGTGCGCGGCGCGCTGGCCGAGCCGCTGCTGGCGGTGACGGCGCTGGCGCTGCTGGCGGTGGCGGCGTCGGCGCGGGACGCGGTGGTGCTGGGCTGGGCGTCGGTCGGTGCGCTGGCGGGCTACTCGCTGTCCGGGTCGGTTTGAACGCACAACAGCAACTCCGTGTTGTTCTCGCCAGGTTGGCGGGCCTCGACAAGACAGGGCGGTGTCCTCGCCCTCTTCACGGCCGGGCTGCTCCTCGGGGGCGTCCCGTCGGCCCTCGTGCTGTGGCTGCTGTCCGGGCTGTCGGAGCCGCTCCCCGAGGAGGGGCGCTGGGCGGCGGTGCTGGGCGTGGCGGCGGCGGGGGTGCTGCGCGAGTTCGGCGCGCTGCCGCTGCGGCTGCCGCAGAACGCCCGGCAGATCCCGGTGGACGTGCTGCAGGCCCGTCCCCGGCTGGGCACCGTGCAGTTCGGGTTCGAGCTGGGCACGGGCGTGCGCACCTACGTCCCCTCGTCGCTGCCGTATGTGGTGGCGCTGGGGCTGGTGCTGTCGCATCCGGACGCCGGGGTGGTCCTGGCGGCCGGGCTCGGGTTCGGGGCGGGCCGTGCGCTGACGGCGGCGCTGCACCTGTGGAGCCGGGACCCCGACTGGAACGCGCGGGCGGCGGAGCGGATGCCGTGGCTGCCCCGGGTCGCGGCGGCGGCGACGCTGGTCGCGTTGCTGCTGGTGTCTCCGTGGGCGGGTGTCTAACGTAGGGGCGTTTCCGGCACATCGCCCAGAGTGGGGAGTCGCCCGTGGCCCTGCCGTCGGTACCCGTCCCGTCGCCGCGCCGTGTCGCCCGGTCCGCCGCGCGGGTGGGCGCGACCGCCCGCACCATCGCGGAGGTCGTGCGGTCCGGCGGGCTGGAGACCGGGGAGCGCCCGTCGCCCTACGAGGTGGCGGCGCGGGCGCCGGTGTACCGGCTGCGGCACTACTTCCCCGGCGGCGCGGCGGGCCGCCCGCCGATCGTGCTCGTCCCGCCGCTGATGATGAACGGCGACGTGTACGACGTGTCGTACGCGACCAGCGCGGTGCGGATCCTGCACGAGGACGGCGTCGACCCGTGGGTGGTGGACTTCGGCGCGCCCGAGCGGGAGGCGGGCGGCCTGCGGCGCACCCTGACCGACCACGTGCTGGCGGTCGACGACGCGGTGGACCGGGTACGGGCGCTGACCGGCCGGGACGTGTACCTGGCCGGCTACTCGCAGGGCGGCATGTTCTGCTACCAGGCGGCGGCGTACCGGCGGTCGGCGGGGCTGTCCGGGGTGATCACGTTCGGCAGCCCGGTGGACACGCGGGGCGCGGCGGCGGCGCTGAGCCGCCTGCCCGAGGACCTGGTGACGGGTGCGGTGGGGTTCCTGGCCGACAACGTGCTGGCCCACGTGTGGGTCCCGGCGTGGGCGAGCCGGGCGGGCTTCCAGCTGCTCAACCCGGTGAAGGCGGCGCGGCAGCGGCTGCAGTTCCTCACCCACCTGCACGACCGGGAGGCGCTGCTGCCCCGTGAGCGGCAGCGCCGGTACCTGCAGGCCGAGGCGTGGGTGGCCTGGCCCGGCCCGGCGATGGCGGAGCTGGCCCACCAGTTCGTCGTGCAGAACCGGATGCTGTCGGGCGGGGCGGTGTTCGGCGGGCGGATGGTGACGCTGGCCGACATCACCTGCCCGATGCTGTGCTTCGTCGGCGAGACCGACTCCATCGCCGGGCCCGCGTACGTGCGGGCGATCCGGCGGGCCGCGCCGCGCGCGGAGATGGCGGAGGTGTCGCTGCCGACCGGGCACTTCGGGATGATCGCGGGCGGTACGGCGGCGCGGCGGTCGTGGCCGACGGTGGCGGGCTGGATCCGGTGGCGGGAGGGCCGGGGGGAACGCCCCGAGGCCGTCCGGGAGCCGGACGAGACGATGCTCGCGCCCGGGACGCGGGCGGGCATCGGCGTGGGCGTGGAACTGCTGGCGGGCGCCGGGCTGAGCCTGGCCCGGGGCACGGTGACGCTGGCGGGGCCCGCGGTGCGCAGGGCGCGGACGCTGGCGCGGGAGGCGGCGCGGTCGATGCCGGGGCTGACCCGGCTCCAGGCGGTCGAGCCGGGCACCCGGATCTCCCCCGGCCTGCTGCTGGAGGAGCGGGCGACCGGCTCGCCGCACGAGACGTTCTTCGTGTTCGGCGGGCGCGGCTACACCTACGCCGACGCCGCCCGGCGGATCGACGCCGTGGTGCGCGGGCTGGTCGCGGTGGGGGTGCGGCCCGGCGAGCACGTCGGGGTGCTGATGGGGACCCGGCCGTCCGCGCTGGCGCTGGCGGCGGCGCTGAACCGGCTGGGCGCGGTGGGCGTGCTGATGCGCCCGGACGGCGGTCCCGGCGCGGAGGGCACGGCGCGGCTGGCGCGGGAGGCCGACCTGGGCGAGGTGACCCGCATCATCGCCGACCCCGAACGCGCCGAGGCGGCGCTGAAGGCGGCCGGTCCCGGGGTCCCGGTGCTGGTGCTGGGCGGCGGGGCGCGCCGGGGGCGGCTGCCGGACGGGGTGACGGACCTGGAGCGGATCGACCCGGACGCCGTGCCGCTGCCCGGCTGGTACCTGCCCGATCCGGGACGCGCGCAGGACCTGGCGTTCCTGCTGTTCACCGGCGAGGGCGACGACGTGCGCGTCAGCCGGGTCACCAACCGGCGGTGGGCGATCTCGGCGTTCGGCACCGCGTCGGCGGCGGCGCTGGACCGCACCGACACCGTCTACAGCGTCTCGCCGCTGTACCACCCGTCGGGGCTGCTGACCGCGTTCGGCGGGGCGCTGGCGAGCGGGGCGCGGCTGGCGCTGGCGCAGCCCTCGCAGGTCACCGGGTTCGACGCGGCCGTCTTCTGGGACGAGGTGCGCCGCTACGGGGCGACGGTGGTGTCCTACACGTGGACGTTGCTGCACGACCTGGTGGAGGCCCCGCCGGACCCGGCGGAGCGGCACCACCCGGTCCGGCTGTTCGCGGGGTCGGGGATGCCCGCGTGGCTGTGGCGGCGGGTGGAGGAGCGGTTCGCGCCCGCGCGGGTGCTGGAGTTCTTCGCCGCCACCGAGGAGGACGTGGTCCTGGTCAACCTCAAGGGCGTCAAGACCGGCGCGAAGGGCCGTCCGCTGCCGGGCACCGCCGAGGTCCGGGTCGCCGCCTACGACGCCGCGCGGGGACGGCTGGTGGTGGACCCCGCCGGGCTGGCCGTCGAGTGCGGCCCCGGCGAGACCGGGGTGCTGCTGGCCCGCGCGGACCGGTCCACCCCGGCGGGCCGGGGACGGCTGCTGCGCGGGGTGTTCGCCCCCGACGACGCGTGGCTGAACGTGGGCGCGTTGTTCCGCCGGGACGCCGACGGTGACTTCTGGCTGGTGGACCACGCCTCCGACGTCATCCGCACCGCCTCCGGGGTGGTCCCGTCGATCCCGGTGGAGGAGGCCCTCGGAACGCTCGACGCGGTGGGCATGGTCGCCGTGTACGGGGTGCCGGAGGAGCCCGGCGGCCCCGACACCGTCGTCGCGGCGGTCACCCTACGTCCCGGCCGGGAGCTTGGCCCGGCGGACCTGACGGCGGCGCTGGCCGACCTGGACCCGGCGTCGTGGCCCGCGGTCGTGCGCGTGGTGCCGCAGATCCCGCGCACGGCCTGGTTCCGGCCGTCGAAGGGGGCGCTGCGGGCGGAGGGCGTCCCGCCCGGCGGCCCCGGCCGGCGGCTCACCCCGGAGGGCCGGTACACGAACCTGGCATGAGACGATAATTGACTTTTGTCTCACCCTCGGTCACGCTCGGACCCACGACGTGGGGAGGAGCCATGCCGGCACCGCGGGGACCGGACTCGCCGCTGCGGCGGTACGCGGGCGACCTGCGCTCGCTGCTGCCCGGGACGGCGGCCGGGCTGCTGCAGCTCATGCATCCGGGGATCGGCGCCGGGGTCGCCGAGCACTCGGCGTTCTTCGAGGCCCCGTTCGACCGCATCTACCGCTCGGTCCCGCAGATCTGGGCGACGATCCTGGCCCCCGAGGGCGACCGGCGCGCCCGCGCGATCCGCGACCTGCACCACGGCGTCCGGGGCGTGGACGAGCACGGCCGCCGCTACCACGCCCTGGACCCCGAGACGTTCTGGTGGGCGCACGCCACGTTCACCTGGGAGATCTTCCGGGCGGTCGAGCTGTTCCACCCGGACGCCCCCAGCGCCGAGGACCTCGAACGGCTGTACGCCGAGACGGTCGAGTGGTACGCCCGGTACGGCGTCAGCACCCGGCCGGTCCCGCCCGACTACGCCGCGTTCCGGTCGCGGTTCTGGCACGTGTGCGCCAGGGAGCTGGAGCTGACCCCGGCCGCCGCCCGCGCGCTGGACATCGCGCGGCACGGCTCGCAGACCCTGTCGCTGGTGCCCGCCGGTCCGGCGGCGCTGGAACGGCCCGCCCAGTTCCTGCTGGAACGGCCGCTGCGGATCATCACCTTCGGCTGCCTGCCCCGCATCGTCCGCGACCGGTTCGACGTCCCGTGGAGCGTCGCCGACCAGGCCCGGTTCTCGGCGCTGGCGCTGGCGTTCCGGCAGGGCCTGCACGTCATGCCCGGCCGCCTCAACCACTGGACCCTCCAGCGGATGCTGCGCTACGTCGGCGCGCAGACCCGCGACCAGCGCTACCGGCCCGCCGCCTAGCCAAGTCCAAGTCCTAGCCTCGCGTTCGCCGGACGGGCAGCGGACGGTCGCACGGCGGTCAGAATCCTGCGGGACATCTAGGGCCGTGGAATCCGTGCTGCCCGTCGTGACCCCCGCGGCGGTCTCCCGGGCCCGCCGCCGCCGGTGGGCCCTCGGCGTCGCCGTCGTGGCGATCCTCGTCCTGATCGTCGCGGTCACCGGGACGGCGGGTCACGTACGGGCGTGCTTCGCGGCGCTGGCGGACGTGCACTGGGCGTTCCTGGTGGCGCTCGGGGTGCTCTCGGCGCTGCACTACGTCCTGGCGGCGGTGACGCTGCGGGCGGTGGCCGAGTGCCGGATGCCGCTCGGCGAGACGATCCTCGTGCAGTTCACCGCGGCGGCGGCCAACCGCCTCACGCCGGGCGGGCTCGGGGCCGCCGCCGTCAACACCCGGTACCTGGTGTGCCGGGGCACCGAGACCGTGCGGGCGGTCACGTCCGTGGCGGTGATGCAGGTGATGGGGGCGGTGGCCGACCTGCTCCTCCTGCTGGCGATCGCCGCGCTCAGCCCCCGTGGC
>DATADI010000290.1:0-3208 GCA_036258615.1 Thermomonospora sp.
GTTGTGGCGCGGGAGGGCGGACCTGGGCGGGGCCGGGGGCAGGGGGCCCATCGGCGGGAGCCGGGGGCGGACGAGGCGGATGCGGAGGCGGGCGTGAGCGCTGGGGCGGCGGTGGCCGCGAAGCGGGCGGCGCCGGCGCTCGGGGCGCTGGCGGCGTTGCTGACGGTGCGGTACCTGTTCCGGCGGCGGCGGGGTCGGCACCACCGGTAGACCAGGTCCACCACACTGAGTCATTCGCCTGCTACGTTCCGTAATCACGACGATGCGGACGACCGCATCGTGTGGAGGTCTGTCCGGTGGGGGCCATGGACACGGTCGAAATACAACGGGTCGTCGCGATCGAGGACGACAACTGGTGGTACCGGGAACGGCGGGCGATCATCGCCCGGGAGGTGCGCCGGCTGGGCGAGCCGGGGCGGGCCGCCGACATCGGGGCGGCCGGCGGCGGCAACACCCGGGTGCTGCTGGACCACGGGTGGGAGGCGATCGCCATCGACGGCTCGCCGGCCGCCGTGGAGCTGGCGCGGCTGCGCGGCATCGACGCCTACCACGGTGACGCCTGCTACCTGCCGCTGTCGACCGGGGACTTCGACCTGGTGATGGCGCTGGACCTGCTCCAGCACATCCCCGACGACCGGACGGCGGCCGGGGAGATCGCCCGGGTGCTGCGGCCGGGCGGCACCGCGCTGGTGTCCGTGCCGAGCGACCTGGCGCTGTGGTCGGCGCGCGACGTGATGCTGGGCCACGTCCGCCGGTACTCGCGGGAGACGCTGAGGGAGCTGGTCGAGGGCGCGGGGCTGCGCGTGGACCGGATGTGGAGCTGGAACGTCCTGCTGCGTCCGCTGGTGAAGCTGCGGCGGCACCGCGCCACCCCGCGCGACTCCGAGCGCCTGCACCCGGCGGTGAACGCGACCCTGCGCGCGGTGTCCGCCGTGGAGCGCCGCCTGCCGGTCCGGGGGCTTCCCGGGACGACGCTGTTCGTCCGGGCCCACCGCCCGGAGCTGTGAGAGCGGGTCGCCGGAACGAGGCGGGCCCGGGTTCCGCCCGGCGGCGGGACCCGGGCCCGGAACGGGCTGGGAACGGGGCGTGCTCAGTCCTTGTCGGCCACGGCGGGGGCCAGGTTGTGGCGCGGGAGGGCGGACCTGGGCGGGGCCGGGAGGGCCGGGGATCCGTCGCCGAGGGCAGCCATGATGCGGCCGTGCGCCCGGGTGGACAGCCAGAACTTGTAGATGATCACCAGTTCGAAGAACGCCAGCAGCGCGCCCGCCACCGCGGTGACCGGCAGGATCGCGCCGGTGACCGGGCCGATGATGAACACCGCCATCTGGAACTCGATCCCGCTGACCAGATGGGTGCGCACCCGCCGCCGCAGCAGCGACCGGCGGATCCGCCGGTACCACGGGAAGTGGCTGTCGAACTCGCGGTGCAGGTCGGTGTCGGGCATCGGGTCCAGCGCCGCGTCCGCGTCGGCCTCCGCCTCGCCGTCCAGCTCCCGGCCGTCCCGGCCGTCCCGCGCCTCCGCCTCGACAGCCCCGGCGGTCCCGGCGGCCCCGGCGGGAACCCCGGGCTCGGCCATGCGGCGGCGGGCCGCGTTCACGGCCGAGCGCATCGAGCGGCGGACCTTCACGATCTGCGGTCCGTTGACGTACCGGAACATGTCCAGCGCCAGGATCGCCATGCCCGCGTACAGGTAGGCGGCGTGGCCGGTCCGCGCGTACTGCCCGGCGGTGAGGGCCAGCGCGCACACGCTGTCACGGACCCGGTCGAGCATGAAGTCGAGCCAGCCGCCGAACAGCGTGCCGGTGCGTTTCAGTCTGGCGATCTTGCCGTCCATGCAGTCGACCACGAAGCCCACGTGGTAGAGCAGGGCGCCGACCAGCAGCCAGCCCGGGGAGCCCAGCGCGAAGCAGCCGGCCGCGCCCATCCCCAGGGCGAAGGCGACCGTGGTGAGCTGGTTCGGGGTGATCGACGTCCGGTTCGCCACGACCAGCGTCAGCCGGACGGCGATCGGGTCGACCAGAAGTACCGTCCACCACGCGTCGCGGGCCTTGCAGACCTTGCGCACGTCATCCAGGGAGAACGTCGCCATGCGGTTAAGCATCCCTACATAGGGCGATCAGGCGTAAGCGATTCGCTATCGGCGGTGTAACGTTTGCCGCAGGCTTGACCGCCCGCCTACGCGGGCGCGTCCGCCCGGCCCGGCTAGGCGGGCAGGAACGTGCCCGCGGGCCGCTCGCCCCGGGCCGCCGGGACCTTCGCCTGGAGCAGTTCGGCGAACAGCGCCTCCCAGCGGCGGCGGACGGGCTCGGGGCCGTACTCGGCGGCGGTGCTGACGGCCGCCGACCCCAGGCGGCGCCGCAGCCCCCGGTCGCGGATCAGCCGGCACAGCGCGGCGGCCAGCGCGGCGGGGTCCTCCGGCGGTACGAGCAGCCCGTTCTCCCCGTCCCGGATCAGCTCGCGGGGCCCGGTCGGGCAGTCGAAGCTCACCACCGGGAGCCCGCAGTTGAGGGCCTCCACGACCACCATCCCGAAGCCCTCGAACCGCGAGCTGAGCGCGTAGATCGAGGCCTGCGCCAGTTCGCTGTCGATGCCCTTGGCGGTGCCCATCAGGAAGACGTGGTTGTACAGGTGGTGCCGGTGGATCAGGGCGCGCAGCCGCTTCTCCCAGGGGCCGCCGCCGTAGATCCGCAGCGTCCAGTCCGGGTGGTGGCGCGCGACCTCCGCGTACGCCTCGACGAGCAGGTCGAAGCCCTTCTGCCGGGTGAGCCGCCCGGCGGCGATGACGACCCGGCCGGTGTGGTCGGTGCGGGGCACGTCCAGGGTGTGCAGCGGGTTGGGGATGCGCTCGGTGCGGACCCGGCCGCCGAGCGCCGCGCGGTACTCCTCGCGGTCCTGCTCGGTGAGCGAGACGACGGCGTCCAGGCGCGGGTAGTCGGCCAGGATCGCGGCCCGGACGGCGGGCTTGTACTGGCCGAGGAACATGTGGTCCTGCCCGACCCGCACCAGCCGTTCGGGCGCGTGCCGGGCGGACATCAGGTTGAGGCCGGGCCGGGTGGTGACCAGCACGCCCTCGTCGAGGCCCCGCACGAACGCGATGAAGTTCTCCTCCACCTCGCGGGTGAAGGCGTCCTTGGCCGCCTCGCCCGGCGGCACCTCCCGGCCGGGTTCGCGGCCCGGCGGCGGGGGCGGCGGGCCGAGGACGCGCCGC
>DATADI010000291.1:0-5297 GCA_036258615.1 Thermomonospora sp.
GGCCAGGGGGTGAGTGTTTCCAGGGCGCTGGCCAGGTGGAGTAGGAGGGCCTCCGTATGGGGGCGGCCGATGGCTTGGATGCCTACTGGGGTGCCGTCGGGGGAGAGGCCGGCGGGGATCGTCAGGGCCGGGTGGCCGCTCAGGTTGAAGGCCCAGGTGAGAGCGACGTTCATGGTGGTGCCAGGGCCTGTGTGGGCGTGGGGTGGGGCCGGGGTGGTGGGGGTCAGGAGGACGTCGGTCTCCCGGAACAGGGTGTGCAGGCGGGTGTCGTTCAGGGTCCGGATGGGGTGGGGGGTGCTCGACGGTGCGGTGCGGAGGGTGCGCCAGGCGGGCTCGGGGTCGGCCAGGTGGACGGGCAGGTCGGTCCAGATGATGTGGCGGGCGGAGGCCAGGCGGTCGGCGGCGGAGCGGGCGATGCGGGCCTGCTCGGGAAGGACGTGCGCGAAGCCCAGGTCGTTCGACCAGGTCGCGGTGGGAGTGTCAGGGGAGTGACTGAGCTGGTCGTCGAGGAGGAGGGAGAGGTGGAGGGTGGCGTCGCGGGGCGTTCGGGTGATGGCGCCGGGGACGGCCAGGCCGGTGCGGTCGCGGGACGGGAGGCGGCCGGTGGTGGGTTTCAGGCCCAGGACGCCGCACCAGGCCGCGGGGATGCGTGTGGAGCCGGCGCCGTCGGTCGCGGTGGCCAGGGGGACGACGCGGGCGGCGACGGCCGCCGCCGAGCCCGCGGAACTGCCGCCGGGGGTGCGGTCGGGGCGCCAGGGGTTCGTGGTGGGGCCCGCGTCGGTGTGGCCCCAGGTCTGCCAGTCGGTGGTGCGCCCGGGGACGGAGGTCAGGCCGATGACGACGCAACCCGCCCGCCGGAGCCGCCGGACCTGGAACGACGTCAGAGGCTCCCACGCCTTGACGCCGATGGGGACGCCCGCCAGGGGCAGGCGTTCGCCGGTGGAGACGGCGCGGTCGATCTCGGCGGCGTCCGCCAGGGCCTGACCGGAGAAGCGGGTCCGGAACGCCCGGAGGGTGGGCTCCAGGGCGTCACGGCGGGCGAGGGCCGCGCGGACGACCTCCACGGCGGAGACGTCGCGGCGGGTGACCAGGTGCGCGATGGACGTCGCGTCCAGCGTCGCGTACAGATCCGGGGTGAGGGTGAGCGCTCCCTAGACGATGGTCGAGCGGTCCTCGGCGGTGGTGTAGTTCTTGCCCATCTTCTCGATGCCCTTGGCGATCTGGCCGACCGCCTTGGCGGCCTGGGGGCCCGCCTTCTGCATCTCCTGGGCCGGGGGGAGGTAGTCCTTCTCGAACGCCTGCCCGGTCCTGTCGGCACCCCAGCACTTGCCCTCGGCCGACAGCCGGCCCTCCAGGCGCTGGAAGATGCTCTTCAGCTGGGTCGCGCCGTCCTCGAACCCGGTCTTGGAGCGCGTCAGCGCCCGGGGGAAGACGTTCAGTTCCTTGCCCATGGCCGCCTCTATTCCTGGGGACGGAAGCCGTAGCGTTCGCGGGTCTCCTCGAAGTCGCGGGGCGGCGCGCCGAGGATCCGGTTGAGGTCGAAGTTCTCGATGTCGGGCGGGGCGAGCGGGGTGACCGCCTCCTGGACCTCCTGGCGGACCTGCGCCGCGGCGGCCTCGGCGGCCTCCATGATGGCGTCGGCCAGCTCGGTGGGCGACAGCCGCCGGTACACCCGGGGGTCGAACTCGATGTTCTTGATCTGGCCCTGCGGCCCGACGGTGACCGTCACCATCTCGTCGGCGGCGGTCGCGGTGGCCTGCGCGGTCGCCAGCCGCTCCTGGAGCTCCCGCAGCTGCGCGCGCTTCTCGCGGTACTCCTTGAGCAGCTCGTCGATGTGCGCCTGCCACTCCGCTCGCACCCGACCCCCCTCCGCGCCGGTCACCCTCGCCTTTCCGACGGTACGCGAACGACCGGTGACGGCCGCGCGCCGATCCCATCTTTGCGACAAGATGGGACAGCTAGCAAGCTACGCCGTGATCCGGGGCGGAAGCGGCGGGAATGTGATGGGGGTCGTGTGACCGCAGGGTTCGGGGACTTCGCGAACATCGACGTCGACAAGCTCCTGGGCGGCGCCAAGGAGCGGTTCGCGCGGATCCAGGAGATGCAGGAGCGCGCCCAGGACCTGGTCGGCCGGGCCGAGGGCGCCGACGGGCGGGTCAGGGCGGAGTTCACCTTCAACGGCGGCCTCACCGAGCTGTACATCGACCCGCGCGCCATGCGGATGAGCTCCGGTGAGCTGTCCGAGGTGATCAAGACGGTGATCGCGGAGGCGTCCGCCGACCTGCAGCGCCAGTCCAACGAGCTGATGGCCGAGATGTACGGCGTGGACGCGCAGCAGCTCATGGACCCGGAGGTGGCGGTCGCCAAGGCGAAGGAGGCCCAGGCCGCCTACGACAAGACCATGGCGGACGTGATGGGGCAGCTCGAACGGCTGCAGCGCCGGATGGGGCTGTGAGTACAGTGACCGGCACGTGAGGTTTCCCGAGAGAGAAGGCGACTGAGGATGGCGTTCAGGCAGGCCCGTTTGTTCGAGGGGACGGAGCCGGGAGCGCACGGCCGCCCGCCGGTCCCCGCCGAGGAGACCGAGCCGCTGCTGGCCTATCTGAACGGCGCGCCGATCGTGCTGGCGGCCCGCGGGTTCGACCGGGACGTGATCGACCCGGCCGGGCCGTCGAACGTGCCGATGACCTTCCACACCGACGGCGACTGGGTGTGGCCCGGCGCGGTCGGCTACTACCTGCGCGTGCACGGCATCCCCCCGGAGCCCGACCTGGTCGCGCACATCCGCGCCCGCCGGTTCCAGGTGCCCGAGGTCGCCGAGCAGGCCATGGACGCCGCCGTCTCCGTCATCACCGGCGCCCCCCTCCCGCCCGCGCCTTCACCTCCGTCCGCGCCGTCCGCCCCTGCGGCTCCGTCCGGAACGGCGGGAACGCCCGGGGCGCCCGGCGCAGGTGGGGACGTGCCGCCTGGTGCGGGGGCGGACCGGGGCGGCCCGATCGAGCCGCTGGCGGGTGAGCCTCCGCTGAGCCTGTACCGGGATCTGCGGGAGACGACGCTGCCCCCCGGCACCGAGGTGGACCGCCTCGGCGGGCCCGAGGGCAACGTCGTGTACGCCGTGGGCACCGACTGGGGGGCGCGTTCGCTGCCGCCCGACTGGGCGAACCGGCCGCGGCACGTGTACCGGGTGCTCCGTCCGGTACGGGCGCTGACCGGGGTGGCGATCCCGTGGTTCGGGCAGCCCGGCGGGGGCGTCGCGTACGTCCTCCCGGCGTCCGTGGGGGCGCTGCTCGGGGACGGGACGCTCGCCGAGACCTGACCGTACGGGACGTCAGGGGGAGCGTTCCAGCGACGTGGCCTCGAAGACGTCCACGGTGGCGTCCACCGTCGACTGGTAGGCCGCCCACACCTCCCGGAGCTTCGCGAGGGCGGCGGCGTCCGCCGGGTCGGCGGGGGTCGCGGCGGCGGTGAGGATCGCGCTGATCTCCCGCGCCTCCGCCCGCAGGTCGCGCAGCAGTCCTGTGGCCCGGCGGTGGACCTCGTCGGTCGCGGCGGCGATGGTGCGCTGGACGACGGCGGGCAGCCGGTCGCCCTCGAGCTCCGGGGCCGTCGGGGCGATGACCAGGTCGGTGACGCCCCGGCCGTAGGCGCAGACCGCGCGCACGGTGCCGCCGGGGCTCTCGGCCTCGGCCGTCAGCGCCGCCAGGGCCCCGCTCAGCCGTCTGAGCGCGGCCAGGCGCCGTTCCACGTCCGCGGCGGGGGACTCGCCGGGGCCGTCGATCTGGGTCACCGATCCTCCTGCGGGGGCCGGGCCGGGGCGGACTCAGGGCAGGTTGCGGCGGATGGCCTGGAGGCCGTCGTACTCCTCGCCCAGGCTGCGGGAGAACATCTCGCCGAACTGACCGAACTGCCTGCGCAGCGCCTCACTGTCGAGCCGGGTGGGCGCCTCGTGCTCACCCATGGCGGCGGTCAGCAGTTCCTGGACACGGCGCTGCGCGTCGGCCTGCGCGGCGGTCACCGCGACGGTGACGGCCCGGCCGAGCTCCTCGCTGCCCATCCGCATGGCCCGGGGGTTGAGGTCGACCGAGCGGAGGGCGCCTCCGCCGTCCACCACGGCCCGGACCAGCCCGTCGGCGGCCTCGCCCTCCCCGACGACCTCGGTGAGGGCCTCGGCGGACTCGGCCAGCCGGCGCATCGCCTGGTCGGCCTGGGCGCTCAGCTTGTCCAGGTCCTCCAGCCGGAAGCTGTTGGGATCGAAGTCGAGCACGGTCGTCCCTTCGGATCGCGGAACGGCCAGCATGATCATCCAGGGTCGCCACCACGTGAATTCGCGGCGAACACGAGGCTTCCGGAAATCGAGGATTTCCTGAAACCGCACCCGCCGGACGATATGGCTTGTCAGGCTCGGAAAAAGTCGGTAGAAGTCTTCTTTGACCCGTTCCAAGGCTCGGCTGGGGGAGCACGGACCATGGCACCGCAGCAGGAGAAGTACGTCACCTCCGAAGGCATCGCGAGCGTCCAGAAGACCATCAACACCGACACCAAGCCCTTCTACGCGGCGATTCACCGCTATGTCGACGACACCAATGTGGACGGGCTCGGGTTCGGCCTCATCGGCATGCTGTTCCTGTCCGGCGCCTACAAGCAGGTACAGGAGGACATGCGCGGTTTCATGAAGGACGCCGACGAGGTCCTGACCTCCTGGGTGGACGGGCTGGAGCGCATCAAGAAGGTGTGGCGGGCCGCCGAGGACGCCAGCGGCCCGGTGCAGGTGGCCGACCCCCGCGATCCCGGGAAGAAGTACACGGTGCCGGGTCCGGTGCGGTACCGGTAAATCCGGCAGGAGAAACTCACCGAAATGGCAGCGTATCCGTTTCCCTCGTATCCCGGCGGCGGCCCCGGATTCGGTTTTCCCCAGCCGTTCCCGGGCGGCGGCGGCCTGCCGCCCATCGTGGAGGCCCGCCACCGGCGCCCGCCCTACTCGCCGCCGGCCCCCATTCCCCCCGCGAACACCGGGACCCCGACGGGCGGCCAGCCCGGACAGCCGGGCCCCCAGGGTCCCCCGGGCCAGCCCGGTCCCCAGGGCCCGCCCGGACAGCCCGGCCCGCAGGGCCCGCCGGGGCAGCAGGGCCCACCCGGGCAACAGGGGCCGCCCGGCCAGCAAGGCCCCCCTGGACAGCAGGGCCCACCCGGACAGCAAGGTCCGCCCGGCCAGCAGGGACCCCGGGGTCCTCAGGGCCCGCAGGGGCCGCGCGGCCCGGTCGGCCCGCGCGGACCGGCGGGACCTCCCGGTCCGCCCG
>DATADI010000292.1:0-6354 GCA_036258615.1 Thermomonospora sp.
CCCGGCGGCGCAGCGCGCGACCAGCTCGGCGTGCGGGGCGCGGCCGTCCTCGGTGACCGGCTCGGGCAGGTGCGCCCGCCCCATCCCCAGGTCGGTGAACGGGTCGATCGCGCACCGCTCGCCCAGCCGCCGCGTCGCCTCGATCAGCTCGCGGACCGCCGCCCGGTCGGGACCGCACACGCCCTCGGCGATCCGCCACAGCTCCTCGGCGGACGCCAGGTACGCGCGCCCGGTGGTGTCCTCCAGGTGGCGGCGGTGCAGCGGGACGAGCTTGCGCGCGGCGTCCAGCACCTGGATCGCGGTGACGTCCGTGCGGTCGAGGTAGCGGACGGCGTTGGTGAGCACCGCCGGGACGCCCGACCGCCGGGCCAGCTCCAGCATCCGCGCGGCGCGGGCGGTGTCGCCCCGGCCCCGGTGGTCGACGATCTCGACGGCCACCTCGGCGTGCTCCCGCCAGGCCGCCAGCAGCCGGGCGGCGTCGTCGTACCGGCGTTCGGCGACCGCGCGGCCCACGTCGGAGCGCGGGCCGAGCAGCACCACCAGCCCCTCGGAGCGTTCGGCCAGCATCCGGTGGTCGGCCAGCGGGGCGCCGCGCTCGCCGGCCAGGTGCGCGGCGGTCACCAGGCGGCACAGCGACCGCCACCCGGGCCCGCCGACGGCCAGCGCGGTGGCCCGGCCCTCGGCCGTGCTCCCCGGCTCGCGGGGCCCGGCGGTGAACGCCAGGTCGGCGCCCAGGATCGGGGAGACGCCCGCCGCCCGGCACGCCCGGACGTGCTTGACCGCCCCGTACACGCCGTCCCGGTCGGTCAGCGCGAGCAGGTCCATGCCCAGCTCGGCGGCCCGCTCGGCGAGGGCGCGCGGCGGGGCGACGCCGTACCTCAGGGAGAAGGACGACGCGACGTGGAGATGCGGAACGATGCCCACCTCAGTCCCAGATCCGGGAGAGCGTCCATGCGTTGGCAGCGGGCTCATGACGAAGCTCGTACACTCCGGCCTCCCCGCCGGGGGTCGCCTCAACCCTCCAGAACTCCCGTTCGCCGGGGTTCTCCCAGAACGGGTCGCCGGTCTGCTGCTCGCGCCACCAGTCCCGGGTGGTGACCCAGTGCTCCAGCACCCGCAGCACCCGATGGGGGCGTCCGCGCCACACGAACTTGACCGGCCGTCCGCCGGTGACCGTGACCTCGACCGGATCCCCGTAAACGCGCGCCATCTGTGTCTGCCCCGCCTTCGAGGCCGGGCGCCGTGGACCCCCGCGAGGGTGTCCTACCTGCGCGGCCTCATAGATTCCCAGGAGCGCCGCACGGGGGAAGGCATGCGACTCTCTTCGAACACACGTTCGGTGTCAGTCTAGGAACCCGGCACTTCGGGTGGCAAACGCGCAGGGTGTTCCACAGCCCCGAAAGGGGCCTGGTCAAGGGTGGTGTCAGGGCCGGATCAGCCCAGCAGGCGGGCGATCTGGTCGGCGGCGCGGGCGGGCTGCGTGACATCGCCCATACCGCCGCCGGCCCACAGGTAGAACCAGCCGTCGTTCACCGGCATCGCCACGACCATCACCTGCCGCCGGGACACCGGGTTGGCCACGTGCAGCACCGACTCGCCCGGCCCGGCCAGCCGCCAGCTCAGCCCGCGGCCCTCGATCTCGTACGCCAGCGCGGCGAGATGGTGCCGCCGCGCGTCGGCCAGCTCCCGCGACCCGACCACCGCCATCGCCGGTCAGCCGTCTCGCCTGCGCGAGCAGCCGACATCCAGTGGCGCACCGTAAGCAAACGGCGACATTCGGCAACCCCGCCTCAAGGATGACCCGCTCAATCCCGGTCCAGTCGATCAACCGGTTCCTCACTGGACAATAGCGGGTTCGATCACGTGTTTTCGTCGTAACGAGGACGCCGGTGCCGCCCCGCCGGATCCGGGCCGCTTCGGTGCCGGTCCGGGCCGCCCCGGCAGGCACCCGGACGAACCCCGCCGAACCGGAGGACTCCCCCCGCTAGGGTGGTCCCCGCCGATCATCCGCCGACCACCTGCCGGGACCGCCCGCGATGACCCTGCACACCACACCGAACGCCGCAGCGCTCCACCCCGACGACCCCCGCGAGCTGGGCCCGTACCGCCTGCTGGGCCGGCTCGGCCGGGGCGGCATGGGCACCGTGCTGCTCGGCGAGGACCCGGCGGGCCGCCGGGTCGCGGTGAAGGTGATCAACTCGGAGCTGGCCGGGGAGGCGGCGTTCCGCGAGCGCTTCCGGCGCGAGGTGACCGCCGCCCGCCGGGTCCGCCGGTTCTGCACCGCCCCGGTGCTGGACGCCGAGCTGGACCGCGACCCGCCGTACGTCGTCACCGAGTTCATCGAGGGGCCCAGCCTGGAGCGCGCGGTCGCCGAGCGGGGCCCGCTGCCGGGCTCGGACCTGGAGGGCCTGGCGGTCGGGGTGGCCACGGCGCTGACGGCCATCCACGGCGCGGGCATCGTGCACCGCGACCTCAAGCCCGCCAACGTGCTGCTGTCGGCCACCGGGCCCCGGGTGATCGACTTCGGCATCGCCCGCGCGCTGGACGCGGCGGACGGCCCCACCCGCACCGGCCAGTTCGTCGGCACCCCCGCCTACCTGCCGCCGGAGCTGCTGCGCGGGGAGCCGGTCACCCCCGCCTCGGACGTCTTCGCCTGGGGCTGCGTGATCGCCTACGCGGGCACCGGCCGGGCCCCGTTCACGGGCGCCACCGTCCCGGAGATCCTCTACCGGGTGGCGCACGAGGAGCCCCGGCTGGACGGGCTGGACCCGGCGCTGCGCGAGCTGGTCGCCGCCGCCCTCGACAAGGACCCCCGCCGCCGCCCCACCACCGGTGACCTGCTGGCCCGGCTCGTCGGCCACGAACGCCCCGACCCCGAACGGCTGGCCGCCACCCTCCAGGAGACCTGGCCGCCCACCCTCGCCGCCCCACCCGCCGGTACGCCGGGTGCGCGGAAGGCGCCGCGGCGGCGCGGGCTGGTCGCCGGGGTGGCCGGTGCGGTCGTCGCCGCCGTGGCGGCGGGAACGGCGGCGTGGATGCTCGGCGGGCCCGGTGACGGGCCGCCGTCACTGACCGCCACGGACGTGCTGCTCAGCGACAACTTCAACGACCCCCAGTCCGGCTGGGAGGACAACGTCTTCGAGGACCGGTACCGCGACGGCCGCTACGCCCTGACGGTCTCCGGGATCACCGAGACCTACCGGGGGGCGGGCGCGCCGCTGCCCAGGGAGAAGACCCCCCGGTCGATCGTCGCCCAGGTGCGGATGAAGATCGACTCGGCCGGTGCGCAGGGCGAGGGCGGCCTGTACTGCGGCGCCGCCGACAACTCCCGCTACGAGCTGCTGCTGCGGCGCGACGGGACCGCCCGGGTCCGCAAGGTGGTGGGCGAGCGGGGCGTGGAGCTGGCGCCGCCGGTCCGGACGGCGATCGACCCCAAGGCGTTCCACCGCGTCACCGGCCGCTGCGAGCAGGGCGAGGGCCGGATGCGGCTGACGCTGTGGGTCGGCGGGAAGCGCATGGTCGACGTGACCGACACGAACTCCCCGCTGCTGCCCACCGAACGGATCGGGCTGGTCGCCAACCGGCCGACGTGGAACCACCCCGGCGTGGTCGTGTTCTTCGACGACTACCTGCTGGACGCGGGCAGGTAGCCCCGGATCCACCGCTCCAGCTCGCCGAACACCTGCTCGCGGACCTCCTTGGCCGACAGCACCAGGTCGTGCACGCCGCCGTCGATCCGCACCAGGGTGACGTGCGGGCCGAGCCGGGGCGCCCAGCGGGCCATGTGCTCCACGTTCAGCACCGCGTCCGCGCTGGACAGGTCGGCCACGCCCGGCCGGCGCTTCACGCTGCGGGCCGAGGCCATCACCAGTACGGGCACGTCGATCGCCAGCCCGGCGTGCAGCCGCGCCTGGCCCCGCCGGATCGCCGCCAGCCACGCCGCTCGCACCGGGAAGCCCAGCAGTGGCTTCCACGCCACGTCGAACTCCCACTCGCCCTCGTGGTCGCGGTGCAGGCTGCGGGCGTACAGGTCGGACGTGGGGGCGGGCAGCTTCGCCTTCGGCAGCCGCCCGCGCAGCGCCCGCGACACGACGTCCCCGGCGACGCGCACCGGCGCGGGCACGTTCATGTCCAGGAACGGGCTGTTGAGGAACAGCCCGTCCACCAGCCCGCGCCCCTTCACCCGGTCGGCCCACAGCGCGGTGGTCAGCCCGCCGGTGGAGTGCGCGTTGACCAGCAGCACGTCATGGCCGTCGACCTCCCGGACGATCCGGACGGCCTCGTCGATCTCGGGGAAGTACTCGGTGAGGCTCTCCACGAAGTTCGGCGTCTGGTGGGGCAGCAGCGACCGCCCGTACTTGCGCAGGTCCAGGGCGTAGAAGTCGAAGCCCAGCCCCACGTAGAAGTCCGCCAGGTGCTTCTGGAAGAAGTAGTCCACGAACCCGTGCACGTACAGCACCGCCCGCCGCGACGGATCGGTGGCCCGCCGCCGTACCAGCGTCGCCACCACCTCGCCCTCGGAGTCCTCCCCCATCGGCAGCACGATCGCCTCGTACTCCGGCCCGAGCACGTCCACCGACACGTCCACACCCGCTCCCTTCGTCCGGTAGCCGACAGCGTAAGGCGCGGCGGTCTAGGTGCCGGATTCCAGGTCGCCTTCCAGGTCCAGGTAGGTGGTGCGGAGGCGGTCGAGGACGTCGGGATCGGGTTCGGCCCACAGGCCACGGTCGGCGGCCTCCAGGAGACGTTCGGTGATGCCGCGCAGGGCCCAGGGGTTGGACCTCTCCATGAACTCGCGGTTCTCGGGATCGAAGACGTACTCCTTGGCGAGGCTCTCGTACATCCAGTCGTCCACGACCCCGGCGGTCGCGTCGTACCCGAACAGGTAGTCCACGGTGGCGGCGAGTTCGAACGCGCCCTTGTAGCCGTGCCGCCGCATCGCCGCGATCCAGCGCGGGTTGACGACGCGGGCGCGGAAGACGCGGTGGGTCTCCTCGGCGAGCGTGCGGGTCTTCACCTGCTCGGGGACGGCGGAGTCGCCCACGTAGGCGGCGGGGTTGCGGCCGGTGAGGGAGCGCACCATGGCGACCATGCCGCCGTGGTACTGGAAGTAGTCGTCGGAGTCGACGATGTCGTGCTCGCGGGTGTCGGCGTTCTTGGCGGCGACGGAGATCCGCCGGAACGCGGCCTCCATGTCGGGCCGGGCCTCGCGGCCGTCCAGGCCACGGCCGTAGGCGTAGCCGCCCCACACGGCGTACACCTCGGCGAGGTCGCGGTCGTCACGCCAGTTACGGGCGTCGATCAGCGGCAGCAGGCCCGCCCCGTACGCGCCGGGCTTGGAACCGAAGATGCGGGTGGTGGCGCGCCGCCAGTCGCCGTGCCGGGCCTGGTCCTCCAGGGCGTGGGCGCGCACGAAGTTGCGGTCGGCGGGCTCGTCCAACGCCGCCACCGCCGCGATGGCGTCGTCCATGAGCCCGATGACGTGCGGGAACGCGTCGCGGAAGAACCCGGAGATGCGCAGGGTCACGTCGATGCGGGGGCGTCCCAGCTCCTCCAGCGGGACGACCTCGAACCCGGTGACCCGGCGGGAGGCGTCGTCCCACACCGGGCGGCAGCCGATCAGTGCGAGGACCTCGGCGATGTCATCGCCCTGGGTGCGCATCGCCGAGGTGCCCCACACGGTGAGGCCGACGCCGGACGGGTACTCGCCGGTGTCGTCCAGGTGCCGCCGGATGAGCGAGTCGGCCAGCGCGACGCCCACGTCCCAGGCGTTGCGGGACGGGATCGCCTTGGGGTCGACGGAGTAGAAGTTGCGGCCCGTCGGCAGCACGTTCACCAGGCCGCGCGTGGGCGACCCGGACGGCCCGGCCGGGATGTGCCCGCCGTCGAGCGCGTGCAGCACGGCGTCGATCTCGTCGCCGGTGGCCGCCAGCCGGGGCACCAGTTCCTCCCCGGCGAACGTCAGCACGCCCGTCACCGCCGCCGGGTCCACCGAGAGCCGTCCGCAGACCTCCTCGATGACCGGCGCGGAGACGTCCCAGCCGCGCTCCTCCATGCCCTCGACCAGCGCGCGGGCGAGGCGTTCGAGGATGTCCACCACGTCGGAGGCGGTGCGGGGCGGCTCGGGCCAAAGCTCGCCGTGCACGGCCAGCCCCTCCGGCACGTCCGCGACGCGGCGGCCCGGCTCGGCGAGGAGTTCCTTCTCGTCCAGCCCGTACGAGCGGGCCAGCGCGGCGCGCAGTCCGGGGAAGGCGCCCCGCTCGCCGCCCCACACCTGGGTGGCGCGCAGCACGGCGAGGATCAGGTTGACGCGGGCCTCCGCCTCGGGCGCCTGGCCGAGGATGTGCAGCCCGT
>DATADI010000293.1:0-4841 GCA_036258615.1 Thermomonospora sp.
GGCCCGAGCCGGCGGACCGCCTGCAGGGCGGTGACCCCGGCGACCGGCAGGGCGGCGGCCGAGCCCAGGTCCACGCCGTCGGGGACGGCCGCCAGGTCGCCGGTGTCCACGGCGCGGAGTTCGGCCCAGGCCCCGGACCAGCCGAAGGTGACGACACGGGTCCCGGCGGCGGGTCCGGTGCCGTCGGCGGCGGCCCGGACGACGACCCCGGCGGCGTCCCAGCCGGGGACGTGACCGGGCGGGGCGTCCGGCGACCGGAAGGCGATCTCCCCGAGGTTGAACGAGACGGCGGCCACCCGGACCAGGGCCTGCGAGGGTCCGGGCTCCGGGTCGGGGGCGGTGCCGAGACGGATGCCGTGCGGTGCGGCGGGGTCGTGGACGAGCGCGTACATGATCTCTCCTGTCCGAAGCGGTGACAGGAGGAGCCTTCCGACCGGCGCGCACGGGCCGCCGACGACCGGCGCACGACGCGCGGGTCAGCGCACCGGGACGGCCGTGTGCAGCGTGTAGATCCCCTCGTGCTCCTCGACGGTGGTGCCGAACTCGGCGGAGGCCGCGGTGAGGCGGTCGCGGATGAAGACCCGTTCGTTCTCGTCGGCCAGCCGGGTCCGGCAGTAGTCCAGCGCGAGCGGGACGGCGGTGACCTCGCGCGGCCCCCGTTCGTCCAGCGTGACCAGGAACAGCAGGCCCAGGTCGTTGCGCAGCACGGCGTCCACCGCGTAGTCGTCGATGAAGTCCCCGAGGTCGTACAGCACCGGCCCGGCGACGCCGTGGAAGACGTGCGCGGAGTGCCCGGCGACCAGCGTGGCCCCGGCGGCGAGCAGTTCGGAGGCCGCGCGGCGGACGTACGGGAGCGGCTCGGCGATCATGTTGGGGCCCCAGTGCGGGGTCACCAGCACCACGTCCGCCTCACGCCGCAGGTCGCGGATCCGGCGGGCCAGCCAGGCGGGGACACCGGCGTTCAGGTCCGCGTAGGCGACGCCGGGGTGGCGGGCCCCCACGGCGAAGTCCTCGGGATGGTCGGTGATGCCGAGCACCGCGACCCGCAGGCCACGTGCCTCCAGGATGACGGCGGCCCGGGCCTCCTCGGTGTCGGCCCCCGCGCCCACGCAGTCGATCCCGTTCTCGGCGAGGTGCTCGCGGGTGTCGGCGAGGGCGTCGGGCCCGTAGTCGAGGGCGTGGTTGTTGGCCAGGGTGACGCAGTCGACGCCGAGCCACGCCAGCGACTCGGCCGCCGCCGGAGGGGCGCGGAAGTGGAACATCTTGCCGGGCGACTCCCAGGGATCGCCCCGGGTGGAGATGCAGCACTCCAGGTTGAGCACCGCCAGGTCGGCCGACAGGAACCAGTCGCGGACCCCCTCGGAGAACAGCGAGCGCGGCGAGGCGTCCGACAGCCGTTCGGCGACGTCGCGGCCCAGCATGGTGTCACCCGCCAGCGCCAGCGTGATGGTCATGGCACTCACCTCGGTCCTTGGTGTCCCTGCTCGTCCCTCCTACCCCGTTTTGCCCGGTCGGCGCAGCGGACGGGGTGCTGGTTACCCTGGTGATCAAGGAAGCGAGGATCGGGGACGGTACGGTGGGCAAGCACTCGAAACCGGCCACGCGCAGATGCCCCGGATGCGCCGGCACGGGTACCAGCACGGCGACCGGCGGCCACTGCTTCGTGTGCCGTGGGAAGGGACGGATTTGAGCCACCCCCCGGACGGCTGCGCGTACGAGGTCCGGCACACCCTCGGCGGGCGCGGGCCCTCGGCCGAGTCGTTCCCCGACGAGTTCACGCTGATGGAGTGGTTCGGCGGGATGACTCGGCGGGGGCTGATGGACCCGCTGCGGTTCGAGATGCCGGACGAGGACGGGCGCAACGGCTACCAGATCCTGTGCGTCACCTCCTCCGGCCCGGTCGCCATCAGCTACATGCACCCCCGCATGGTCCGCGCCCGTATCGAGGCCACGAGAGGCGTCGACGGCTGACGGTCACGACCAGGTCGGCTCGGCGGACTCGCGGACCCGGCCGTCGGCGCTGAAGACCAGGTACCGGTCGAAGTCGGCGGCGAACCAGCGGTCGTGGGTGACCGCCAGCACGGTGCCCGCGAAGCCCGCCAGGCCCTGCTGCAACGCCTCGGCGCTGGCCAGGTCGAGGTTGTCGGTGGGCTCGTCCAGGAGCAGCAGCGTGCAGCCCGACAGCTCCAGCAGCAGGATCTGCAGCCGGGCCTGCTGCCCGCCCGACAGCGTCTCGAACGGCCGCTGCCCGGCGGGGGCCAGCTCGTAGCGGGCCAGCGCCGCCATCGCGTCGTTCAGGGTCCGTGCGTACTCGGTCATGATGATCTCCGCCGGGGTACGTCCGTGCAGGTCGGGCCGGACATGGGTCTGCACGAAGCGCCCCGGGGCGACCCGCGCGCCCAGCCGGGCCGTCCCGGTGTGCGGGACGTCCTCGCCCGCCAGCAGCGCCAGGAACCGGGACTTGCCCGAGCCGTTGGCACCCAGCACGGCGACCCGCTCCCCGTACCAGACCTCCGTGCCGAACGGCTTGGTCAGGCCGGTGAGTTCGAGGTTCTCGCAGGTGACGGCGCGCTTACCGGTCCGGCCGCCGACCAGCCGGATCCGGACGTTCTGCTCGCGCGGCGGCGGCTGCGGGGGCCCGGCCTCCTCGAAGCGGGCCAGCCGGGTGCGCGCGGCCTGGTAGGCGGAGGCCATCCCGTCGTTGCCCGCCGCCCGCTGCCGCAGCGTGTGGACCAGCCCCCTGAGGCGGGCGTGCTCCTCGTCCCAGCGGCGGCGCAGCTCGTCCAGCCGGTCGGCCCGGTCGCGCCGGGCGCGCGCGTACGTGGCGAACCCGCCGCCGTGCACCCAGACGTTCCGTGACTCCACGGTCACGATGCGGTCGGCGGTGTTCGCCAGCAGCTGGCGGTCGTGCGAGACCAGCAGGACGGTCTTCGTGGTGGCGCGGAGCCGTTCCTCCAGCCACTGCTTGCCGGGGACGTCCAGGTAGTTGTCGGGCTCGTCGAGGAGCAGCACGTCGTCGGGGCCGCGCAGCAGGGCCTCCAGCATCAGCCGCTTCTGCTCACCGCCGGACAGCGTGCCCGCCCGCCGATTCCGCACGGCGTCGAACGGCAGGCCCAGGGCGAGCGTCGTGCAGGCGTCCCAGACGACCTCGATGGCGTAGCCGCCCGCGTCGGTGTAGTCGGTGATCGCCTGGGCGTACGCGAGCTGGCTCGCCTCGTCGTCCCCCAGCGCCGCCTCCGCCCGCGCGAGGGCCCTGGTCGCTTCGCGGACGGGCCCGGGGGCCACCGAGAGCAGCAGGTCACCGATCGTGCGGTCGGCGGGGACGAACTGGCGCAGCACGCCCAGCCCGCCCGAGGTCGTCACCGTGCCCCGGGTCGGCGTCAGGTCCCCGGCGACCAGCCGCAACAGGGTGGTCTTGCCCGCCCCGTTCGGACCGACCAGCGCGGCCCTGACCCCCTCGCCGACCCGGAACGACACGTCGTCGAGCAGCGGACGGCCGTCCGGGAGCGCGTAGGTCACGTGGCGCACCTCGACATGCCCCATGGCCCTCACCTTACTCGAACATTGATCGAGTCTCCGGATCGTTGGTCCGGTACTCGTTCAACGTACTAGACTGCGCGGCATGGTCAAGGGCGAGGCGGGCGGGGTGTGGCTCCGGCCCGGCAGGGCGGAACGGTCACAGCCGCTGTCCCGCGAGCGGATCGTGGCGGAGGCCGTGGCGCTGCTGGACGAGGAGGGCCTCGAGCGGCTGACGATGCGCCGTCTCGCCGAGCGGCTGGGCACCGGCTCGACCACGCTGTACTGGCACGTCACCACCAAGGACGACGTGCTGGACCTGGCCCTGGACGCGGTGTTCGGCGAGGCGCGGGTCCCGGACGGCTCGTCGGGCGACTGGCGCGCCGACGTGACCGCGATGATGCACGAGTGGCGCGCGGCGATGCTGCGGCACCCGTGGACGGGCGTCCTGCTGGGCCGTCCGCTCATGGGGCCGAACGTGCTGGAGCGCACGGAGTTCCTCCACGCGGCCCTGGCCCGTGCCGGGCTCGGCGGCCCCGACCTGACGGCGGCGGCGTACGGCCTGTCGCACTACGTCATCGGGTCGGCGATGATGCAGGCCGCCTGGCGTGATCGCGACGAGGCCGCCACCGACCAGGCGGTCGCCGAGCACCTCGCGGCCCGGCGCGACCAGTACCCGACGCTGGCCGGTCAGGGCCTCCCGGCCGGGTCCGCCTGGGACGACAGCTTCACGCGGGGTCTCGGCTACCTGCTCGACGGCATCGCGGCCCGGCTCTAGATCTTCCGGCAGATGAGCCGGCCGGAGCCGGAGGCCAGGAGACGCCCGTCCCGAGACCACACCGGATACGCACCCCGCGGCGACGTTGCGTGGGGCGGGGCTAGCGGCGGTGGGCGCCGTGGAGAACCCGTTGGACGAGGTCGCTGCGGAGCTGGCCGTAGCCGGTCTCGGCCCACAGGTCGCCCGCCTCCAGGTAGGGCGTACCCCGGGTGGCGAGGATCTCGGGGGCACGGTGATCACGGACCTTGGCGGCGCAGGTACGGCACGCCTGGACGCGCAGGCGCTCGCGACGGCCGAGGGGGCGCCAGGTCACCTTCGTCGTCGCGTCGCCGTGCAGGGGGTTGAAGAAGCACAGCGGCACCGGCGGGACCTCCCGGCCGCCCTCGGCGAGCGCGCGGGCCGAGGCCAGCGCGTCCCGTCCCTGGTCCACCAGGACGAGGACACCGGCCAGGTCGGGGACGCCGTCGGCCGCGTCGAGGACCTTGCCCGCCGCCTGGTACGCGTCCAGGGCACGGGTCATCAGCTCCCGGACCCGGGTCCGGGAGCT
>DATADI010000294.1:0-4816 GCA_036258615.1 Thermomonospora sp.
CCGGGGAACACATCGAGGAAGCAACAACCCCGCAGTACTGGATCAACCACGTCCGCGAAGCCGTCCGCTTCCACCACGGCATCCAAACCCTCCACGCGGCAGGCGTCACCACGTACCTGGAGATCGGGCCCGACAGCACCCTCACCGCCCTGGCCCGTACAGCGCTCGACGAGCCCGAGGGCACGGCGTTCATCCCCGCCCTGCGCCGCAACCGTGACGAGGCCACCACGCTGAACGCCGCGCTCGGGTCCCTCCACGTCCACGGCGCCGACGTGGACTGGGCCGCCGTCACCGAGGGCGGGCGGCCGGTGGAGTTGCCGACCTACGCCTTCCAGCGCGAGCCGTACTGGCTGGACGCCCCCGCCTCCGCGGGCGACGCCGCGGCGCTGGGCCTGGACACCGCCGGGCACCCGCTGCTGGGCGCGGTCGTCGAGCCCGCCGACGGGGGCGGGCTGCTGCTGACGGGCCGGTTGTCGCCGCGTGACCAGCCGTGGCTGGCCGACCATGTGATCCTCGGCAGCCTGCTGGTCCCCGGCAGCGCCTTCGTGGAACTGGTCCTGCACGCCGGGCGGCACGCGGGCGTCCCGGTCCTGGAGGACCTGACCCTCGAGCACCCCCTGGTGATCGAGGACGCCGTGTCCGTGCAGGTCACCGTGGGACCGGCCGAGGACACCGGGCGGCGTCCGGTCGCGGTGCACGCACGGACGGGCGAAGGCGACCCGTGGGTCAGGCACGCCACCGGCACCCTCGTGGCCGCCACGCAGCGACCAACGCCGGTCACGGACACCGCGTGGCCGCCCCCGAAGGCCATACCGGTCGATGTCAGCGACCTCTACGACCGCCTCGCCGAGCTGGGCAACGCGTACGGCCCGGTGTTCCAGGGGCTGCGGGCGGCCTGGCACGACGGCGACCGGATCTTCGCCGAGATCGGCCTCCCCGCGGATCACCCGGCCGAGGGCTACGGCCTCCATCCGGCGCTGCTGGACGCCGCGCTGCACGCGTTCGCCCTGACCGGCGCGCCGGAGCGGAGCGCCGTGCCGTTCGCCTGGAGTCAGGTCGCGTTGCACGCTACCGGCGGCACCGACCTGCGCGTACGGCTGGAGCCCGGGGCCGGTGACACGTTCGCGCTGACGGTCGGCGACACGACGGGCGTGCCGGTGCTGACCGCCGAGTCGGTCACCGTGCGCCCGGTGTCCGCCGCCCGGATCGCGGCGGGGGCTCGGTCGGCGATGTACCGGCTCGGCTGGACCCCGCTGCCCGCCACGCCCGCCGGTCCCTCACCGGAGCACCGGATCACGCTCGGCACCGGCGGCCTGGACCTGAAGGAGTTCAAGGAGGCCGGCGCCGTCCTGGTCGACGTCGTTCCCGACCCGGACGGCGGGGACACGGCCGCGCAGGCGCACGACCTGACCGCGCGGACGCTGGACCTGCTGCTGCGCTGGCTGGCCGAGGACGCGCTGGAGGCCGTCCGGCTCGTCCTCGTCACCCGGAACGCGACCGGCGACGCCCCGGATCCGGCCGCCGCCGCGTGCTGGGGACTGGTCCGTTCGGCGCAGTCGGAGCACCCGGGCCGGTTCGTCCTGCTGGACGTGGACGGCCGGGAGGCGTCGGACGCGGTGGTCCCCGCCGCGCTGGCGTCCGGGGAGCCGCAGGTGGCGATCCGCGACGGTGTCCTGTCGGTGCCGCGCCTGACCCGTGTCGCCCCGGCCGCGTCCTCGGTGGCCCTCGACCCGGAGGGCACCGTCCTGGTCACCGGGGCCACCGGTGCGCTCGGCTCGCTGGTGGCCCGGCACCTGGTCACCGAGCACGGCGTGAAGCATCTGCTGCTGACCAGCCGCCGAGGCGAAGCCGCCGAAGGGGCCACCGAGTTGAAGGCTGACCTGACCGCCCTCGGCGCGGACGTGACGATCGCGGCCTGCGACGTCGCCGACCGGACAGCCCTGGCCGAACTACTCAGCGGCATCCAAAGACCGCTGACCGCCGTCGTGCACGCCGCCGGAGTCCTCGACGACGGCGTGCTCACCGGCCTCACCCCCGAACGTCTCCGCCGGGTCCTCCGCCCGAAGATCGACGCCGCGTGGAACCTGCACGAGCTGACCCGGCATCACGACCTGGCCGCGTTCGTGGTGTTCTCGTCGCTGGCCGGGATCCTCGGGGCCCCCGGCCAGGCCAACTACTCCGCCGCCAACACGTTCCTCGACGCGCTCGCCCAGCACCGGCACGCGCGGGGGCTGCCCGCCACCAGCCTCGCGTGGGGCCTGTGGGCCGAGGACGGCGCCATGACGGAGAACCTCGACGCCGCCGACCAGGCACGGACCCGGCGTGGCGGGGTGGCCCCCCTGTCCCGGGAGGAGGGCCTCGCGCTGTTCGACGCCGCGATCGGGGACGGGGCGCCGGTGCTCGTTCCGGCCCGGCTGGACCTCGCCGGGCTCCGCGACCAGGGTGACGCGACGCCGTCCGTGCTGCGCGGCCTGATCCGGACGCCCGCGCCGCGTGCCGTCGCGGCGGGCGGGGGTTCGGCGCTGGCCGGGCGGATCGCGGGGCTGCCCGAGCCCGAGCAGCACCGGCTGGTGCTGGAGACGGTGCGGCTCCATGTCGCCGCCGTCCTCGGGCACTCCTCACCCGGCACGATCGACGCCGAGCGGGCGTTCAAGGAGCTGGGCTTCGACTCGCTGATGGCCGTCGAGCTGCGCAACCACCTGAACACCGCGACGGGGCTGCGGCTGCCCGCGTCCCTGGTGTTCGACCATCCCAACGCGTCCGCGCTGGCCGAGCACATCCGGCGTGAGCTGGCCGGGACGCCGCGGGAGGCGGTGGTGACCGCCACCCCGGCGGCCCTCGACGCGTCCGAGCCGATCGCGATCGTCGGGATGGCGTGCCGGTACCCCGGTGAGGTGCGGTCGCCGGAGGACCTGTGGCGGCTGGTCGCCGAGGGACGTGACGCGATCTCCGGGTTCCCCGACGATCGGGGCTGGGACGTGGACAGGCTCTACGACCCCGATCCCGAGCGCGTCGGGACCTCGTACACGCGGCACGGCGGTTTCCTGTACGACGCGGCCGACTTCGATCCCGGGTTCTTCGGCATCAGCCCCCGTGAAGCCCTGGCCATCGACCCGCAGCAACGCATCCTGCTGGAGGTCGCCTGGGAGGCCGTCGAACGCGCCGGGATCGACCCCACCGGCCTGCGCGGCAGCCGTACCGGCGTGTTCGCGGGCGTCATGTACGACGACTACGGAGGGCGGCTAAACCCGGCACCCCAGGGCTTCGAAGGGTACGTCGGCACCGGAAGCGCCGGGAGCATCGCCTCCGGCCGCATCGCCTACACGCTCGGGCTGGAAGGCCCGGCCGTCACCATCGACACCGCCTGCTCCTCCTCGCTGGTCGCCCTGCACCTGGCCGGTCAGGCGCTCCGGAACGGCGAGTGCGACCTGGCGTTGGCGGGTGGCGTGACCGTGATGGCCTCCCCGGCGCTGTTCGTGGAGTTCAGCCGCCAGCGCGGGCTGTCCCCGGACGGGCGCTGCAAGCCGTTCGCCGCGCAGGCCGACGGCACCGGCTGGGGTGAGGGCGCGGGCCTGCTGGTGCTGGAACGCCTGTCGGACGCCGAGCGCAACGGCCACCGGATCCTCGCGGTCGTCCGGGGCAGCGCCGTCAACCAGGACGGCGCCAGCAACGGCCTCACCGCCCCCAGCGGCCCGTCCCAGCAGCGCGTCATCCGGCAGGCCCTCGCGTCCGCCCGGCTGACGCCCGACGAGGTGGACGCCGTCGAGGCCCACGGCACCGGCACCCGCCTCGGCGACCCCATCGAGGCCCAGGCCCTGCTGGCGGTCTACGGCCGGGAGCGTCCCGAGGACCGGCCGGTGCGGCTCGGGTCGATCAAGTCGAACATCGGGCACACCCAGGCCGCCGCCGGAGTCGCCGGGGTCATCAAGATGGTCGAGGCCATCCGGCACGGCGTAATGCCCAAGAGCCTGCACATCGACGAGCCCACCCCCGAGGTGGACTGGTCGAGCGGGGCGGTCGCGCTGCTGGCCGAGCAGGCCCCGTGGCCCGAGACCGGCAGGCCCCGGCGGGCGGCGGTGTCCTCGTTCGGGATCAGCGGCACCAACGCCCACGTCATCATCGAGCAGGCCGGACCCGTCGAGCCGGAGGCCGAGCCGCCCACCGCGTCCGGTCCGGTGGCCTGGCCGCTGTCGGCGAAGGACCCGGCGGCGCTGCGGGCCCAGGCCGCCCGGCTCGCCGAGCGGATGACCGGCGAGGACGCCCCGGAGCCCGCCGTGGTCGCGCACGCCCAGGCCGTCTCCCGCAGCGCCTTCGAGCACCGGGCCGTGGTGATCGGCGAGACCCGGGAGGACTTCCTGCGGGGCCTGACCGCCCTGACCCGGGGCGAGGACGACGCGCGTACGGTCCTCGGCACGGCGGCCGACCCGGGCAGGACGGTGTTCGTCTTCCCCGGCCAGGGGTCGCAGTGGCCGGGGATGGCGCTGGACCTGGTCCGCGACGACCCGGTCTTCGCCGAGCACCTGCGGGCCTGCGAGGCGGCGCTCGCCCCGCACACCGGATGGGCGCTGCTGGACGTGCTGCGGGAGGCTCCCGGGGCACCGTCGCTGGAGGAGGTCGATGTGGTCCAGCCGGTGCTGTTCGCCGTCATGGTGTCGCTGGCGCGGCGGTGGCAGGCGGCGGGCGTCCACCCGGACGCCGTGGTGGGGCACTCGCAGGGTGAGATCGCCGCCGCCCACATCGCCGGGGCGCTGTCCCTGGAGGACGCGGCGAAGGTCGTGGCGCTGCGCAGCAGGGCGATCCGCGCGCTCGCGGGCCG
>DATADI010000295.1:0-6148 GCA_036258615.1 Thermomonospora sp.
CGCAGCGCCGCGCGGAACTCCTCCACGGTCGCCGCGCGCAGCACGTCCGCGCCGAGGCTGGCGGCGTTGGCGGCCAGGTCCACCGGCAGGACGTCCCCGTCCAGGCCCGTGCCGGTGCGGTAGCGGTAGCGGGTGCCGAACCGCTCGGCGCCGACCGACTCCGACAGGTTGCCGATGGAGGCGAAGCCGTGGTTCTGCACCAGGACGACGACGAGCTTGACGCCCTCCTGCACCGCCGTCACCAGCTCCTGCGCCATCATCAGGTACGACCCGTCGCCCACCAGCACGAACACCTCGCGGGCGGGGTCGTCCTCCAGCAGGGCCATCTTCACGCCGAGCCCTCCGGCGATCTCGTAGCCCATGCAGGAGAATCCGTACTCCACGTGGTAGCCCTTGGGGTCGGCGGGCCGCCACAGCTTGTGCAGGTCGCCGGGCATGGACCCGGCGGCGCACACCACCACGTCGCGGGGGTGGGCCTCCTCGTTGACCACGCCGAGGATCTCCGGCTGGGACGGCAGCGGCCCGTGCCCCAGGTGGTAGGCGTGGTCGACGGCGGCGTTCCAGCGGCCCACCAGCTCGCGCGTCTCCTCGCGGTAGGACTCCGGCACCGACCAGCCCTCCAGTGCGCCCCGCAGCGCGGCGAGCCCGGCGCGCGCGTCGGCGACGAGCATCTCCCCGGCGTGCTTGGCGGCGTCGAACGCGGCGACGTTCAGGTTCACGAACCGGACGCCGTCACGGGCGAACGCGCTCCGCGAGGCCGTGGTGAAGTCGCTGTAGCGGGTGCCGATGCCGATCACCACGTCGGCGTCCCGGGCGAGCGCGTTGGCGGCCGTGGTGCCCGTCGCCCCGATCGCGCCCACCGCCGCCGGGTGCTCCCAGTGCAGCGCGCCCTTGCCCGCCTGGGTCTCGCCGACGGGCACGCCGGTCTCCTCGGCGAACGCGGCCAGCTCGTCGCCCGCCCCGGAGTAGATCACCCCTCCCCCGGCGACGATCAACGGGCGTTCGGCCGCCCGGATGAGGGCCGCGGCGCGGGCCAGGGCGGCGGGCTCGGGCACCGGCCGGGGCACGTGCCACACCCGCCGGGCGAACAGCTCCTCCGGCCAGTCGTGGGCCTCGGCCTGCACGTCCTGCGGCAGCGCCAGGGTGACCGCGCCGGTCTCGGCCGGGTCGGTCAGCACCCGCATGGCCGCCAGCAGCGCGGACGGCAGCTGCTCGGGCCGGTTGATCCGGTCCCAGAACCGCGACACCGGCCTGAAGCAGTCGTTGACCGACACGTCGTAGGAGCGCGGGTCCTCCAGCTCCTGCAGAACCGGGTTGGCGGCGCGGGTGGCGAACACGTCGCCCGGCAGCAGCAGCACCGGGATCCGGTTCACCGTCGCCAGCGCCGCGCCGGTGACCATGTTGGTCGCGCCCGGCCCGATCGAGGTGGTGCAGGCGAACGCGCGGAGCCGGTCGTGGGCCCGCGCGAACCCGACCGCCGCGTGCACCATCGCCTGCTCGTTGCGCGCCTGGTAGTACTTCAGGTCGTCGCCGTACTCCTGGAGCGCCTGCCCGACCCCGGCCACGTTGCCGTGGCCGAAGATCCCGAAGCAGCCGGCGAAGAACCGCCGCTCCACGCCGTCCCGCTCGGACCACTGCGCGGCCAGGAACCGCACGATCGCCTGCCCGACGGTGAGCCTCATCGCGCCCCCTCCACACCCTCGGCCGACGTCATGGGGAGCCTCGGGTCCACCGGCAGGTCCGCCCAGGTGGCCCGCACCCACGCGTGGGCCGGGTCGTCACAGATCAGCCAGGCGCGCTCCGGAGACGGGCCCGCCATCACGTTCAGGTAGTACATGTCGTAACCGGGAGCCGCCATCGACGGCCCGTGCCAGCCGTGCGGGATCAGCACCGCGTCCCCGGTGCGGACCTCCTCCAGCACGTCGATGGGCCGCTCCTCGGTGCCGTAGACCCGCTGGTACCCCACCCCGGGACCAGAGGGGCCGTCCGCGATCTCGAAGTAGTAGATCTCCTCCAGCACGCACTCCCCGGGCCGGTCCTCGTCGTGCTTGTGCGGCGGGTACGACGACCAGTTGCCCGCCGGGGTCAGCACCTCGCAGGCGATCAGCTTGTCGGCGTACGGGAACGCCTCGGGGGTGCAGAAGTTGTTGACCTGACGGCTGGCCTGCCCCGCCCCGCGCAGCTCCACGGGCACGTCCTCGGCGGGCACGTACCGGGCGCGCAGCCGGTTCTCACAGCGCGCCGAGGGCACCGCGAACCGGCCGCCGCCCGCCGACCTGACCGTGACGCGCGCGTCACGCGGCGCGTAGACGAAGTCGGTGACCCGCGAGAACACGCTCGCGCGGCCCTGCACCTCGAACGTCTCGCCGTCCACCGCCACGGCGCACGACCCGGCCAGCGGCAGCACCAGCACCTCGTCGTCCCCGGTGGCCAGGGTCCGGCTCTCGCCCGGCGCCAGGTCCAGCACCCGCAGCCCGGAGTACGCCCATCCGGCGGTCTCGGGAGTGATCTCGGTCACAGCAGCTCCACGGCGGCGTCGACGGCGGCGGCCACGTCGTCGTCGGGCGGGTACAGCAGCGCGCGGCCGACGACGAGCCCGCGCACCGACGGCAGCGACAGCGCCTTCTGCCAGGCGGGCAGCGCGCTGTCGACCCGGACCTCCCCGCCCAGCAGCACGGCGGGCAGCGACGAGGCCGCCATCACCCGCTCCATGTCGGGGACGACCGGGACCTTGAGCCAGGTGTAGGCGGAGGTGGTGCCCAGCCCGGCGGCGACCGAGACCGCCCGGATCATGGCCTCCGGGGTGAGGATGTTGCGCACCCGCCCGCCCGGCCCCGGCCGGTGGCTCCAGAACGGTTCCACCATCGCCATCCGGCGGTGGGCGGCCAGCTCCGACACCGCGTGCGCGCAGCACTCCAGGGTCCGGGCGGTGGCCGGGTCGGCGTCGTCGATCCGCAGCAGCATCTTGCCGCCGTCCAGGCCCGCCGCCGCGATCGAGGCCGCGTCGTAGGCGGTGAACCGGTCGTCGATCTCGAACGACGCGCCCGCCAGCCCGCCCCGGTTCATCGACCCGAGCACGACCTTGCCGTCCAGGACGCCGAGCAGCAGCAGGTCGTCGATGATGTCCGGAGTGCCCAGCACCCCGTCCACCCCGGGCCGCTCCAGCGCCGCGCACAGCCGTTCCAGCAGGTCACGGCGGTCGGCCATGGCCAGGGCGGCCTCCCCGGCGCCCAGCGCCCCGCGGGCCGGGTGGTCGGCCGCGACGATCATCAGCCGGCCGCCGGGCTCCACCGGCCGCTCCCGGCGGGCCCGCCGGGCGGCGGCCTCGGCGACCGCCTCGGGCCGGGTGGCCCGGATCTCGGTCAGCTCCTCGAATCGGCGCGCGAACACTACCGGTCCCCCCCGAGCACTCGTTCCACCTGGGCGGTGGTGGGCATGGCGGGCGAGCAGGCCAGCTCCCCGGCGACGATCGCGCCCGCCGCATTGGCGAACCGCACGGTCCGCTCCAGGTCCCAGCCCGCCAGCAGCCCGTGGCACAGCGCGCCGCCGAACGCGTCACCCGCGCCCAGCCCGTTGACCACCTCGACCTCGACCGGCGGGACCTCGGCGGACTCCTCGGCGGTCAGCGCCAGCACCCCCTTGGGGCCCTGCTTGACCACCGCGACCTCCACGCCCCGGTCCAGCAGCGCCCGCGCCGCCCGGTACGGCTCCCGTTCGCCCACGGCGACCTCGCACTCCTCCAGGTTGCCGACGGCGACGGTGGCGTGCCGCAGCGCCTCGCCCGCCCAGCGCCGGGCCTCCAGCGGCGACTCCCAGAACATCGGCCGGTAGTCCAGGTCCACGACGGTCGTCGCGCCGCGCCGGGCCTCCAGCGCCGCGAGCGTGGCGTCCCGGCTCGGCTGCTCCGACAGGCCGGTCAGCGTGACCCACAGGATCCCCGCCGCGCCGATCGCCGCGAGGTCCAGCTCCTCCGGCCGGATCTCCATGTCCGGGGCCTTCGGATACCGGTAGAAGTACAGCGGGAAGTCGTCCGGTGGCCGGATCTCGCAGAACGCCAGCGGCGTCGGCAGCCCCGGCACCTCGCTCACGAACCGGTCGTCCACCCCGTAGTCGCGCAGCGCCCGCCGCACGAACCGGCCGAACGGGTCCGCGCCGGTCCGGGTGATCACCGCCGTGCGGCGGCCGTGCCGGGCGGCGGCGACGGCCACGTTGGTGGGACTGCCGCCCAGGTACTTGCCGAACGTCTCGACGTCCTCCAGGCCCACGCCGATCTGGAGGGGGTAGACGTCCACGCTCACCCGCCCCATGGTGATCAGGTCATCGGGCGCCATCGGCCACCTCGCGCAGCAGTGCCAGGCCCGTGCGGACGTCCTCGACCGGGCCGGCCCCCTCGGGGGGCTCGGAGTCGATGATGGTGTCCTGCTCCATCACGTACCAGCCCTCGTAGCCGGAGTCCTCCAGGGCGGCGACCATCCCGGCGACGCCGATGTGTCCCTCCCCCAGCGGCCGGTACAGGCCCGCCCGGACGCCCTCGGTGTAGGTCAGGGCCCCGTCGCGGACCCGTTCGGCGAGCCCGGCGTCCACGTCCTTGAGGTGGACGTGCGCGACCCGGTCCGGCAGCGTCCGCACGAGGGAGTGCAGGTCCACGCCGCCGATGAACATGTGGCCGGTGTCCAGGCACAGCGGGATGTCCGAGCCGTCCAGCACCCGGTCCACCTCCATCCGGGTCTGCACCACCGTGCCCACGTGGGGGTGCAGCGCCGCCACGTGCCCCCGGGCGCGGGCGAGCCCGGCGACGGCGTCCAGGTTGGCCAGCAGCGTCACCCAGTGCTTGGTGTCCAGGTCGGGGCGTCCGTCGTAGCCGTCCAGGCCGGTGGCCGCCGCGAGCACCAGCGGGGTGCCCTCCCCCAGCGCGTCCAGCGCCCGGTCCACCTCCGGCAGCGGGTCACGGTCCGGATCGTGCAGCACCACCGGGACGAACCCGCCCGCCGCCACCAGGCCGTACTCGGCCAGCAGCCGCCCGCGCGGGCGCGGGTCGGCGGGCAGGAAACCGGCGGGCCCCAGCTCGGTGGCGTGCAGCCCGAGGTCGCGCATCTCGCCGAGCACCCGGGCGGCCGTCATCCAGTGGCCCCAGCCCGGCACCTCGCACACCCCCCACGAGATCGGCGCCCCGGACACTCTCTCCATCAATGACCCCATATGCCCTCCTCGGCTCGTGGTGACGCATCCCGCCCGGCGTTCATCCGATCCCCGCCCGCTCCCGGATCTCGGCGAGGGCCACCGGCCTGCCCCTCCGCCGTGACAGGTCGCACGCCTCGGCCACCAGGAACGCCTCCAGGGCCTGCTCGGGCGGGCAGGGGTTCTCCCGCCGCCCGGCGGCCAGCTCGGTGAACGCCGCCAGTTCGGCGTCGTAGGCGGCGGCGAACCGCTCCAGGAACCCGCCGTACGGGTCGGCCGGCCCGGCGCCGCCCGCCGGGGTCAGCGGGGTGCGCCCGTCGAGCCCGGCCACGACGCTGTCCTTGGAGCCGAAGACCTCCAGCCGGACGTCGTACCCGGCGGCGTTGTAGCGGGTGGCGGAGGCGGTGGCGATGGTCCCGTCGTCCAGGACGAGCACGGCGGTGGCGGTGTCCACGTCCCCGAACTCGGCGAAGTACGCGTCGCCCCGGTTGGCCCCCACCGCCGTGACCTGGACGACCTCGCGCCCGGACACGAACCGGATCGCGTCGTAGTCGTGGACCCCGCAGTCGCGGAACAGCCCGCCCGAGCCCGGCACGTACGCGCGGGGCGGCGGGGCGGGGTCGAACGTGCAGGACCGCAGTGTGTGCACCCAGCCCAGCCGCCCGGCGGCCACCGCCTCCCGTGCGGCGAGGTGCCCGGCGTCGAACCGTCGCTGGAAGCCCACCTGCACGGGGACGTCACCGACCGCCGCGATGACTTGGAGCGTTCCAGAGAGGTCCACGGCGAGCGGCTTCTCGCAGAACACGGGCAACCCCGCGCGGGCGGCCCGGGTCACCAGGTCCGCGTGGGCGTCGGTCGCGGCGGCCACCACGAGCCCGTCCAGGCCGGTCCGCCGGTCGAACAGCGCGTCCACGCTCTCCAGCGCCACCACCTCGGCCCCGCCGTCCCGGGGGACTTCGGCGGCTCCGGC